>DASWWF010000155.1:0-2585 GCA_036401035.1 Devosia sp. | reverse complement strand
TCGGCCTCCGGGTTCACGTCCTCTGGCGCAGCAGTCTCGTCACTCATCATCTCGTCGCAACCTGTTGTCTGGATTTGCCCCGCATATCGGCCAATGGGCGGGAAGTTTCAAGCCTTGCGGTCCGGTGCGGCCTTTCGCGCCATCATCGAGCTGATGACATTGGCGGTGTAATCCACAACGGGGACGATGCGGGCATAGTTCAATCGGGTCGGACCGATCACGCCCAGCACCCCTACCACTTTCTCGTTGGCGTCCTTGTAGGGCGAGAGGATCACCGAGCTGCCCGAGAGCGAAAACAGCTTGTTCTCCGAGCCGATGAAAATCTTGACGCCCTGCGCCTTCTCGGCGTCGCCCAGCAGCTCGATCAGCCCGTCCTTGCTTTCGAGCTCGTCAAAGAGCTGCCGGATGCGGCTGAGTTCTTCGGACGCCATGGTGTCGTTGATGAGATTGGCGCGGCCGCGCACGATCACCGTCGGCGCCGACTGGCCATTGTCCGAGAGTTGCGCGAGGCCGGCCTCGACCAGCTTGCGCGTCAGGTCGTCCAGCTCGGCCAACTGCTCGGCCCGCTGGCTCTGCAGCGCCAGCTTGGCTTCGCTCAGCGTCCGCCCCACCGCCAGATGAGCGAGATAGTTGCCGGCCTGCGTCATGGCGCTCGAGGTCAGCCCCGGCGGCAGCTGCACGATGCGGTTTTCCACCGACCCGTCCTGCCCGACGAGGATCGCCATCGCCTGCTGCGCGTCGAGCCGCACGAATTCGATGTGCTTGAGCACGAGGTCCGACTTGTGCGCAATCACCACGCCAGCGCCGTGGCTGAGGCCGGAGAGCATCTGGCTGGCTTCGCTCAGCACATCCTCGACCCGGCCCTCGCGCGCCGGCCCGTGGATCTGCTTTTCGATCGCCTGCCGCTCGCGCTCGTCCACCGCGCCGACTTCCAGCATCGCGTCGACGAAGAACCGCAGCCCCTCCTGCGTCGGCGCCCGCCCGGCCGAAGTATGCGGCGCCGCGATCAGCCCGAGGTCTTCGAGATCGGCCATCACGTTGCGCACTGAGGCCGGCGACAGCCCGACCGAGAGCATGCGCGACAGGTCACGCGAGCCCACCGGCGCGCCGGTTTCGATGTAGCGTTCCACCAGCCGCTTGAAGATGTCCTGGCTGCGGTTGTTCAGGACCGACAGAAAGTCTTCTGGAATCTTGTTCATCTGTCGTTCATCGGCCTGGCAAAGCTGCGGCAGTCCCGCTCTTCACCATTAAGGCAAAAACCCCGGTTTGCGAAAGCGCGTCGCCATTGTTCCCCCGTCCGACTAGGGTTAAGAGGCGGTTAACAGCAATTTCTCGGGTGATTTGATGCGGCCTTCCGGACGGGCACCAGACCAGATGCGGGCCGTGACGCTCGAACGAAACGTCGCTCCCAAAGCCGAAGGCTCCTGCCTCGTAAGCTTCGGATCGACCAAGGTTTTCGTCACCGCTTCGGTCGAAACCAGTCTCCCATCCTGGCGTCGTGGCCAAGGTCTGGGCTGGGTTACCGCGGAATACGGCATGCTCCCCCGCGCCACCGGCAGCCGCACCCGCCGCGAGGCCGCCGCCGGCAAGCAATCCGGCCGCACTCAGGAAATTCAACGGCTTATCGGCCGCTCGCTGCGCGCCGTCGTCGATATGGCCGCGCTGGGCGAAAACCAGATCACCATCGACTGCGACGTGCTCGAAGCCGACGGCGGCACCCGCACCGCCTCGATCACCGGCGCCTACATCGCGCTGGCCGATGCAATTTCCTGGCTCAAGGCCCGCAACCTCACCAAGGGCGAACCGCTGCGCGATTCGGTCGCCGCCGTCTCCTGCGGCATCTTCCGCGGCGAGCCGGTGCTCGACCTCGACTATCTCGAAGACGTCGAAGCCCATACCGACGCCAATTTCGTGCTGACCGGCACCGGCAAGTTCGTCGAGATCCAGGGCACCGCCGAACAGGTGCCGTTCAGCCGCGAAGAGCTCGAAAGCCTGATGCAGCTCGCCGAGAAAGGCATCTCCGACCTCACCCTGATGCAGCAGGCGGCCCTCGCCGGATGAGTGCCAAGCTCACATTGAAGCGCGGTGACCGCCTTGTGCTGGCCACGCACAATGCGGGCAAGCTCGTCGAGTTCAAGGAACTACTTGCCGAGTTCGACCTTGATCTCGTCTCCGCCGGCCAGCTCGGCCTGCCCGAGCCCGACGAGACCGGTACGACCTTCATCGAGAACGCCCGCATCAAGGCGCATGCGGCGGCCAAGGCCTCCGGCAACATCGCGCTCGCCGACGATTCGGGCATGATGGTCGATGCATTGGGCGGCCAGCCCGGCGTCTACACCGCCAACTGGGCCGAGACGCCCCATGGCCGCGACTTCTCGGTCGGCATGCGCCGGGTCGAGGATTCGCTGCAGGCAGCCGGGGCGCAGAGCCCGTCCGAGCGCCGGGGCTCGTTCAACGCCACGCTCTGCCTCGCCCATCCCGACGGGCGCGACCAGCTCTATATCGGCAAGGTCGAAGGCACCATCGTCTGGCCGCCGCGCGGCGACATGGGCCACGGCTTCGATCCGGTGTTCATGCCCGACGGC
>DASWWF010000154.1:0-3213 GCA_036401035.1 Devosia sp. | reverse complement strand
TATTCGAGGATGTTGAGCGCCAGCACGGTCTCGGGGTCGGTCAACTCGTCGCTGAGCCAGTTGACCGTCATCATCGAGGTCTTCTTACCCGCCTCGGCCTCGCTCGCCGCATAGGTCTCGACGATGCGCTTGGGCTCGCTCCAGCGCCGCTGCAACCCGATCTGGCTCTTGACCTCGATGCGGTCGAACTGCCCCAGATAGCCGTCGAGGATCGACAGCCGCTCCGCCGGATCGTCATCGCCGTAAAAGACGATGCGGGCGTTGGACGGGTGGTAGTATTTCGCGTGGAAGTTCTTGAAATATTCGTAGGTGAGGTCCGGGATCGCCGCCGGGTCGCCACCCGAATTTACCCCATAGGTGGTGTCCGGATAGAGCGAGAGCTGGCTCTTTTTGCCCAGCACCGCGGCCGCCGACGAATAGGCGCCCTTCATCTCGTTGAACACGACGCCCTTGTAGACCATCGGCCCCTGGGTGGAATCGAGCTCATAGTGCCAGCCTTCCTGCCGGAACGTGTCCTCGGTGATCAGCGGGAAGAACACCGCGTCGAGATAGACGTCGACGAGGTTGTAGAAGTCCTGGAGGTTCTGGCTGGCCACCGGATAGGCGGTCTTGTCCGAGAACGTCATGGCGTTGAGGAAGGTGTGCAGCGAGCCCTTGAGCAACTCCACGAACGGCTTCTTGACCGGATATTTCCGGCTGCCGCAGAGCACCGAATGCTCGAGAATATGCGCGACGCCGGTCGAATCCTCCGGCGGCGTCTTGAAGGTGATGCCGAACACCTTGTTCTCGTCGTCATTGGCGAGACTGAGCACCTCCGCCCCGGTCTTGATATGCCGGTAGAGCTTGGCCTCTGAGCTGACTTCGGGGATGGTCTCTTCGCGGATGAGCTCGAAGGCGGGGTGTCCGGACATTTGCTGTCTCACTGTTCTCTTTCCGATGTCGGGCTAATCTAGGCAGCCCAGCCCCCCTCTGCCAGTGCCTTCAGGCGGATGTGAGGCTCCTCCAGCCGGCCCGACGCGCGAAAGGTCGTGAAACGGGGCCATTTACGCCGCCCTGCCTCTCGGTAGTGACAGTTACGTAGACCTTTTGCCCTCGCTAAGGTCGGCGAGCCGTTCAATGGCGGCACTGTCGAGAACAAGGCCGGCAGGGCCGCTTCTAGATCCGCCCGCGGATCGCCCCGCGCACCTTCCGCTCGTACCAGTCCCTGAGCTCTTCGTGGAGCGCCGGTTCCAGCGGGTCGACCTTGGTGGCGGCGACGTTCTGTTCGAGCTGGGCGGCGCGGGTAACGCCGGCGATGACGGTCGAAACGGCCGGGTGGTCGAGGATCCAGCGCAGCGCGAACTGCGCCAGCGGCAGGCCCTTGGGCGCCAGGTGCTTCAAGTCATCGGCGAGCTCGATGCCCTTTTCGAACGGCAGGCCCGAAAAAGTCTCGCCGACATTGAAGAACTTGCCGTCGCGGTTGAAATTGCGGTGGTCCTTTTCGGCGAACACCGTGTCCTTGGTCCACTTGCCCGAGAGCAGCCCCGAGGCCAGCGGCAGGCGCACGATGATGCCGACATTCTGCTTGGCCGCGACCGGCAGCACCTCGGTGGCATAGTCCTGCCGGAACAGGTTGAAGATGATCTGCAGCGTCGTGCAGCCATCGGTCTTGAGGCAGATCAGCGCTTCCTCGACATTTTCGACGCTGGCGCCCCAGTGGCGCATCAGCCCCTCGTCGCGGAGGTCGTCCATGATGGTGAAGATTTCGCCGTCCTTGAGCACGTCGGTGGGCACGCAATGGAGCTGCGCCAGATCCAGCGTCTCGCCGCCGATGCGCTTGAGCGACCCGGTGAGGCTCTCCTTGATGTTCTTCCGGTTGTAGCCCTTCATCCCCGGAAACTGGCTGCCGCGGCCCAGCTTGGTGGCGACGAACACGCCCTTCTTGTCCTTGAACGCGCCGATGCGGCTCTCGGACTGTCCGCCGCCATAGACGTCGGCCGTGTCCCAGAAATTCACCTCCGACGAGCGGGCGGTCTTGAGGATGTCCCCGGCCGTCTGGTCGTTGAGCGACCCGAAACTCTCGCCCAGTTGCCATGTGCCGAGCCCGATCTCCGAGACCTCGTAGCCGGTCTTGCCGAGTTTGCGCCGTTCCATCCATTCTCTCCCTGACGTGCTGCGCTGGCTTAGCGTATTATCGCTCAACCGGGAATGCTTTCGTCAGGGCCGCATATGCCGGGCATGGAAGGCCAGTTCGATGGAAATCCAGCGCCGGTAGCTCTCCGCGAGAAACGCCGTGCTCACCGGCCGGCCCTCGGAATCGGTATCGAGATAGCCCCGCCGCACACCCTCGGCGATCACCTGGCTGACCTGGGTCTTGGACAACCCGAACCGCCCGGCCAGCGCCGACCGGCTGGGCAGCGGCGCGCCGTCGATCTCGGCCAGCACCAGCGCCGCCAGCACCGGCCCCGCCCCCTCGCGGCTGCCGATATAGCCGATGAAATCGGGCATCAGCTCGCTGGGCGGCGCTTCGGCATGGTCGCGTCCGGCAGTGACCAGCATGCGGTTGAGAAAGCCACGGTCCGAGCGCAGCCGTCGCGCCCGCTCGCCATCAGGCTCCAGCACGTCGAGCGCCTCGGCGGCGTAGCCATAGGCGAGGCCGGCATGGTCGAGCATGCGCTCCGTCGGCCGGTAATATTTCACCCGCCGGTCCGCCGCCGACCGCCAGCTATCGGTGAAGCCGGCCAGTGTCATCAGCGCCAGCATGGTGTTGAGCACCCTCGGCCCCACCTCACCCCGCGTGACGCAGAGATCGTGCAGCGCCCCATAGGCCACGCCACCATCGCCCCCGGCCTCGCGGTTGGCGGCACTCAGATGCAGCAGGTAGCCCACCACATGCATGCGCTCCTTGTGGGCACTGAGCTTGTGCATGAGCCTGGAACCCTCGCGCCAGCGCACAAGCCCGGCCGCATAGGCGCGTACCGCCCCCTCGAAGCGCGGCAGTGATTGCAGCGTTGCCGCCTCTTCAAGCAGCGACGATCCCCGCTCCGCCGTGTGGATAATCTGGTTCAAAGTCAATCACGTGCGTTTGTGACCGCGCCCATCCCGGCTCGTCGCGCTAGGCCTCGAACCAGTGTTTTCCGCAGATGGTCGTAGCGGAGTGAGAGGTCGTTTGCCAAGGTGGTACGGACTGGGCGGGGCTGTGTCCCTGCTCGCGCTCGCCGCTGCCCTGCCGCC
>DASWWF010000153.1:0-2420 GCA_036401035.1 Devosia sp. | reverse complement strand
AACGCGGCCACCCCGGTGCCCTTTTCGACCGCGGCGCAAAAGGCGATGGATGCCTCGCGGCTCAATTCGCCGCCGGTCACCTGCGGCATCACGAGGTCGTAGCTGCCGATATCGGCGCTGCCGAGCACTTCGTATTCGTTGCTCAGGGTGACGGCGAAACCAGCTTCTTCGAGCCAGCCGCCCACCAGTTTCGCACCACGCTCGGGTTCATGCAGCTCAAGGCCGCCCCACACGATCAGGGCCCGCTTCATCTTATCTCCCTCTGGCAAGTCGTTGCCTGCGGCGACACCATCATGGGCGCCACGGAAGATGACAAGGGGTTAGTTCGCGCATGAACTAAAGTTGGGTGCGAACCGCGAGGTTCGGGCCTACCCCCGCGCGCGCTTGATCAGTTCGGTTTTCAGCACCGTCAGGTCCTCGACCGACAGGCGGCCGATATCCTTGGCCAGCCGGTTGGCCAGTTCCGTCGCCTCGGGCGCCAGGCCCGCGGTATCGATCGAGACCTTTGGGTCGGACAGCTCCGCCAGCCGCTGCAGGTCCTCGGCTTCATCCCAAATGATGTTGAAGTAGGTGATGATGCGCTGCAGCAGGATCCATGTCGGCTTGCCGCGGCGGCCGTGTTCGAGCGCCGAGAGATAGGCGCTGGAGACGCGCAGCGCCTTGGCCATGTCCTTCAGACTCACGCCGCGCTCTTCGCGCAGGGCCCGGAGTTTCGCGCCGAGCGGGGTCATAGTCGCTCCACCCTCCGCAGCCGGACGTAGAAGGCACCATCGCCGCCGTGGCCCTGGGCCGCGACGTCCCATCCGGCAATGAGCGGGGCGAGATTGGGTTCCGAAAGCCAGATCGGCAGCATGGAGCGCAGCACACCGCGCTCGACGATCACGGCGGCGTCGCCATCGACCTTCTTGAGGCCCTTGCCGGTGATGACCAGGATGGTGCGGTCGCCGCGGCCGACCCGGGCGTGGATGAACCGGCTCAGCGCCGCATGGGCCTCGGCCTGGCGCATGCCATGAAGATCAATGGTGCCGTCGATATCGATATGGCCACGGGTGAGCTTGCGCTTGAGCTTGGGCTCGATCACCTGATTGGCCTGCCGGCCCGGCTTGCCGGCCGACTGGTAGCTGGGCATGGCCGGGGGCAGCTTGATCGGCTTGGCGCGCGGACCAGGCGGCGCCTTGGGCAGGGGCAGGGGCTGCTCCTGCAGTTTGAGCGCCTCACGGATGCGGGTGCGGTGCAGCGGGCTCACCGTCTGCGCCACCTCGCTCCAGAGGTGCCAATCGGGCAGCGCCGGTTTGTCGCGCTTGGCCATGACCGCATCTCGCCGGACGTCGCTCCGCCGCGATCAGGCGATCTGGTTGGTGGCGACCAGCTTCCAGTTCGGGTCGCGGGACTTGGGATTACGGGCAAACGTCCACTCGTCGGAAATGGTCTGCACCTGGTCGGCATTGCCCTCGATCAGGGTGCCGTCCTTGTCGCGCGTGGCCTGCACCACTTCGGCATCGAAGCGGATGGTGACATTGGCGTTGCGCTTGTCGAGTTCGGCTTCGGTGATCTCGATCTTGGGCAGGCCCACAAAAGTGAAATCGACCTTGTTGCCGATGGCTTCGCGATCCTTGATGGCGCGCTCGAAGCCGTCATAGACGTCTTTTTCGAGCAGGTTCTTGAGGGTCTGGCGGTCGCCCTGGGCGAAAGCGGTGACGATCATCTCATAGGCCTGCTTGGCGCCTTCGAGGAAGCTCTTGGGGCCAAAGCTCGGGTCGGCATCGGCAATCGCCTTGAGGCCATCGGCAATGCCCGCGTCGCCATGCGAGAGCTGGGTGATCTCCGTTTCGAGCTTGCGGGCGCGGCGTTCGAGGTCGCCGTCATTGGCCGGCTCGACCGGACGCGGGCGCATCTGCACCACGGAATCCTCGCCCGGCTTGGCGCCGGCCTTGGCGGCCGCTTCGTTGCGGCGCTCGAGTGGCGAGCGCTCGTTGCCGGTACGGGTACCCAGCACGGAACGGAGACGGAAGAGGATGAAGATCGCGAGGCCGATGACGATGAGCGTGGGAAGATCGAAAAAGTCGTCCATTGAAATCATGCACCGGTTCGGGATCGGGAGCGGCGTCTCGTATGCGCCGCGTGTTCCCCTATATATAGGGAAAGCCTCACCTCGAAACCAGTTCACGATTGGGCGAGATTTTGTCGCGAGGCGAAGGAGAGATTAATGGGCCTGGGCCGCATCCTGTTTCTGGTGTTCATGCTGGTGCCGCTGATCGAGATCGCGTTCTTCGTGCTCATCGGCAACGCGATCGGTCTCTGGCCGACGCTGGCCGGCGTTCTGATCACCGCGGTCGTCGGTTCGCTGGTCCTGCGTTACCAGGGCATGGCGGTGTTCAACGACATGCGCGCGCAGATGAACCGGGGACAGGTGCCCGCCA
>DASWWF010000152.1:0-4288 GCA_036401035.1 Devosia sp. | reverse complement strand
GCAATGCCGGCGACCTCGCGGCCCGCGAGCGTCAGCGCCGCCGCGATGGTACCGCCGATGGCGCCGACGCCGTAGATGATGAACCGCATGTCATGAACCTCTTGCTGGGCTGGTGGACCTGATCAACGCAGGAAGTCTACCAAGGCTTCCCGGTATTCGGGCGACCGGCGCGACACGTGGTGGTCGCCGGGTACCAGCTGCAGACGCGCCCCTGCAATGGCCCCGGCGATGACCTCCGGATGCGGCGCCAGCGGATCGGTACGGCCGGCCATGACCAGCGTTTCGGCCTTGATGGCGGCGAAATCGATGACCCGGTCGCCGATGGCATCGCAGTGGGCGGCGAGCGCCAGCAGATCGTTCTGACGCTCGATGGCGCCGGCGCGGAACGCCTTGACCATATCGCTCAACCCATCGGCGTTCGGCGCACGCAGCCCGGCCGCCAGCTCGGTAGTATTGAGCACCCGGCGATCGACGCCACCGGTGCGGACGATGGCCTCGCCAACTCCGGATATGACCACCCTGCGTATCCTCGGGTCGAGCGAGGCGGTCACGGTGGCGATGGCTCCGCCCATGGAATAGCCCACCAGGTCATAGCGCTCGAAGCCCAGATGGTCGGCCAGCGCCATGACGTCGCGGGCCATGAAGTCCTCGCCATAGTAGCGCGACTCATGCGGCTTGTCGGACGCACCATGACCCCGTGCGTCGAGCCCGACCGTCCGTCGCCCCAGCCCCGCCACGGCGTCCGCAAGGCCACACAGCACCCACTCGAAATGGGTGGAGGAGGTGAAGCCGTGCTGGAAGATGATCGGCGGCTGTCCGTCACCGTCGCCCAGTTCATGCCAGGTCAGGTTCAGGCCGTCCCGTGACCGAAAGGTCCCCATGCATCCACTCCCTCACGTGGCTTTGCGCCACTGTTGCGGCGGCAACCTTCTGCGACAGCCAAGTCCCTGTCAAACCAGCCATTCGTCCTGATCGGGTCGTGATGCGTGACGGATGCAACTGTCTCGACTTTCTGCAAAAGTCCGGGCATGTGATTCAGCGAGTCCCTGCCCGTGCCCAATTTGCCCTTCCTGCTGATCCCCGGCCTCAACTCGACGCCGGATGTCTTTCGTCATCTGGTGCCGGCGCTCTGGCCGCTGGGTCCGGTGACAGTTGCCAACCATACCGAGGGCGACGGCATCGGCGGCATTGCGGCCGGCATTCTTCGAGACGCGCCGCCTCGTTTCGCGCTGCTGGGCTTTTCGATGGGTGGCTACCTGGCCTTCGAGATCCTGCGCCGGGCGCCGGAGCGGGTGGCGAAGCTCTGCCTGCTCGATACGACGGCCCGCCCCGATTCTCCTGAAGCCACCGCAAAGCGCCGTGATCGCATCGGCATCGCCCGCAATGGGGGTTTCGCCAAGACCCTCGACGGCGCTTTCGATGACGCCGTGCATCCCGACCATCGGGGCCGTGCCGATCTCAGGGCGCTGAGCAAGGGGATGTCGCTCGCTGTCGGGGCCCAGACCTATATGCGGCACCAGGAAGCCATCATCGCCCGGCCGGACTCGCGCCCCGCCCTCGCCAAGATCGCCGTCCCCACCGCAATCATCGTCGGCGACAGCGACAAGATCACCCCGCCCGAAGCCGCCTACGAAATGGCCGATGCCGTCCCGGGCGCCACCCTGACCGTCATCGAGCGCGCCGGCCACATGGCCCTGCTCGAACAGCCGGAGGCCGTCACGGGCGCAGTCGTGGCATGGGCGAAGTCCTGAGTTCTACTTCTCCCAGGTCACCGCATCGGTCCTGGCGCCCAGCCCTTCGAGCGTCCCGCGCAGCTCCCTGACCATGTCGTCGGGTCCGCAGAGGTAGAAGTTCTGCGAGAAGTCGGTGATGTGCTCCCGGAGAAACGCCGCGTCGATGCGCTTATGCTCGACGCCCCTGGCCTCCACATCGTCGGTCACTGTCCAGAGCGTCGAGAGGCCTGACATGGCCTCGAATTCTTCGCGCAGGATGATGTCCCTGGCGCTGCGGTTCGAGGCGATCAGCGTGTGGCCGCCGAGCTTGCCCTGCCGGGCGAGGTCGCGGAGGATGGCGATGAACGGGGTCACGCCGGCGCCGCCGGCGATGAAGGTGCCCGGGCCGCGATAGGTGATGGTGCCCCAGCTGTCGCGCAGCACCAGGCTCTGGCCGGGCTCATAGTGGAAGAGCCGCTCGGTCATGCCGTCGCCGCCGGTGGCGAAGTAGCTCTTGATGGTGAATTCCAGTGTCGGGCGTCGGTCAGCGACGTGAAGGTGAACGGGTGCTTCTTGTCGCGCCACCCGGCCTCGTCGAGCGACAGCTCGGTCGCCTGTCCGGGCTCGTAGCTGTAGCCGGCGGGCTTTTCCAGCTCGTAGCGGCGCACATTGTGCGTGATTTTTTCGATGTCTAAAATTTTCACGGTCTGTTGCATCAGGGGCTCCTTGCCGGACTCTTCTGACGTCAGATTAGCCCTTCCGGTTCCCGCGCGCTTGCCGATTCCGATGCCCGAACGGCCGCAAAGGCCCGGGTAAGCATTGGTTTCGTTTCGGAAACCGGGTTTCTTCAATACCACCAAGTATAGTCATGGGTGTTTTATTTCTACGCCGAAACAGTGCTTGCGCCTGTCTCGTATTTCAAGGGCGATTATTTGAAATACCGGTCTTGGCGCTGCAATCGGGAAGGAGCATCTCCGAGGTGTTCAAACGAAAGGAACACCAAATGACCAAGCTCCTCCCCTCTCTCGCTCTGGTTCTTCTCGCCTCGGTTGGCGTTGCCGCTCCGGCTCTCGCTGACGACGATTTCAGCAGCTTCGATGCCGGCTATCAGCTGACCCGCCTGCAGGATCAGGGCATCAATGCCGTTGACGTCTCCGAAGCCCCGGGCGACCAGCTTCGCGCCACCGTCAAGCTGAGCGACGGCAGCACCGCTTTCGAATTCTACGATGCGGCGACGCTGAACCTCATCAAGTCCAGCCAGGCTGGCAGCGAAGTGACCGGCTCGATCCGCCCGGCCGCCAAGGCCACCGTGCAGCACTCGGCTCCGTCCGTGAAGCTGAACTCGGCGACCGAGGATGAATGGGACTATAACGGCTAAGTCCCTATGACCGGGGATGCCGGGCCCAGTTGGCCCGGCACCTCCCCAAACTTTACCGGCTGGCGCGATTGAGCGTCAGCTCGACGGGCTGAGGCTCCTCGCCGATGGACTCGTCGAAGCGCTGGCGCGACGCCAGCACATGGGCCCAGTGGCGGTGCGAAAAGTCCTCCCAGGCCTCAAAGACCCGCAGCACTTCATTGCCGAGTTCAGTGAGCGCGTAGTCGACGCGCGGCGGGATGGTGGCAAAGGACGTGCGGGAGACGAAGCCGTCGCGCTCGAGCGTGCGCAGCGTCATGGTCAACACCTTCTGCGAAATGCCGGGTATGCCCCGTCTCAATTCCGAGAACCGCTGAGTCTGCCCGCGCAGCTGCAGGATAACGGACATCGTCCACTTCCCGCTCTTGACCGTGAGCAATTCATCGATGGGTGCCGCGATGGCCGGCTGACGCGATGGGATAGGCAAGTCAAATGCTCCGTGCATGGCCAGCGGATCTCTCCGGGGCCTTCACATGGGTGCCATATGGTCGTGCCAGCGGAATTTTCCAGCCCAACTCATATGTACACTTAGCAATTTATTCGGAAGTGCTGCCGGCGTGCAGCTTACCGGCGGATGAAATTCAGGTAATGGCTGACGAGACGGCCTTCCAGCCGGGCCTTTTCCTCGTAGCGCGTCGGCTCCCAACCGGGAAACGGCTCGAACCAGCTGCCCGGTTTTCCGGCATCGAAGTCGAAATCGGGCGAACGCAGCACATGCGCCAGCGTCCAGTTGGCATAGTCCTCGATGTCGGAGGCGAAGTGGAATACCGCGCCGGGCTTGAGCACCCGCGCGAGCTCGCCCAGCGTCACCGGCGAGATGAAGCGCCGCTTGTGGTGGCGCGTCTTGGGCCAGGGATCGGGGTAGAGCAGGTAGGCCTCATCGATCGAGGCCGCCGGCAGCTTGACCAGGAGTTTCAGCGCATCGTCGGTGAAGACGCGAACATTTTCGAGCTGCTGCTCGTCGATATGCTGCAAGAGCTTGGCGATGCCGCCTGAAAACACCTCGCAGCCGATGTAACCGGTCCGGGGGTTCTCCCGCGCCTTGCGCGCCAGATGCTCCCCACCGCCATAGCCGATCTCGAGCGTCAACCGCTCCGCCTTGCCGCCGAACAGCGCCCGCGGATCGACCCCGCCATCGCCCAGCCTGATCTCGAGCGCCGGC
>DASWWF010000151.1:0-4140 GCA_036401035.1 Devosia sp. | reverse complement strand
GCGTGGGCGACGACGACGATGAAGAGCGCGAGGCCGATGCGGCGGGCCCGGCTGCGGTTGGTGGCGACCTGCAGCATCAGGAAGAAGAAGAGCCCGTAGGTGGCGAATTGCAGCAGGGTGAGCCAGGAGGCTCCCGGCGCGAGGCTCAGCGTGGCGCTCGTGACGACGTCGCCGGTGACGCTGACAAAGGTCGTGGCGATGGGCGCCATCTGCACGCCGAGGAAGACCAGCAGGGCGGCGAGCAGCAGGGCCGGCAGCCAGAGCCGGCCGAGCGGCATGCGGAGGCTCTCGCCGCGCAGCAGCAGGGCAGCCAGATAGAGCAGGGCGACGGCGCCGATCACGGCGGCCCAGAAGGCCCAGAAGAATGGCCGGTTGCTGCCCAGAAGGATCGGGGCGATCGCCACGATGGCAACGAGGATGACGGTCAGCAGCCCATTGAGGCGGCGCTGCCGGTTGCCGCTGCGGGCGCCGGAATGGGCCGCCGGCTGGTGCTCGATACTGATCCCCTGCGGCACGCTCACGGCTTCACCTGCGCAGCGGTCGGTTGTGCCTCGGCGGCGGCCTGGCGGACACGGGAGACGAAGCGGCTCTGGTCGGCCGGGGGCATGGTCTCGACGATGGCGGTGATGCGCTCGCGGAAATCGGGCTGGCGGATATAGCGCTGCGAGATGGAGACGACGCCGCGATTGCTGGCGACGAGGAGGCGGAGGTCGGCATCGTGCCGGGACAGGACCTCGGGCGTGGCGGCGGCGAACTGGTCTTCGACCAAGGCCACGCGCTGCTCGGCTACCCATTGCTCGTTGGGTCCGGTGACTTGGGCGCGGAGGATGCGGCTGTTGAAGCCGTCGGTATCGCCCAGTCTCGCGGCAGCCAGAGCGCCGACATAGTGGGCGTAGGCATAGGCCGGGGCCTCGGCGGCGATGCGGTCGGCCTCGACGCGGCAATGTTCGAGCATCCGGGTGCGGTCCTCGGACGCCTGCATGATGCCGTAGATGCCGGTGGTGGCCTCGACACAGGCGTCGAGCACCAGCCGCTTGGCGAGGATCGAGGGAGCGTCGTGATAGAGGCCGTGCCGCAAGGCAGCGAAGCGATCGGCCGGGCCGAGCCCGCCGGCCGCGAAGACTTCGAATTCCTGATAGGCCGTCACGGCGCCGGCCGCGCCGATCAACAGCCCGCCGGCCAAAACCGCAATCAGACCAAGCCGGCCGTTCTGGCTCATGCCGCCTCTGGGAAACCACGCCGCAGGCTGTCGGCGCGCGCGGCCCAAATCAGCGACGCAACAGCCGATTCGACTTGTGCCGCAGCACCGGCCGGGGCGCAAGCGGCAGCGGCCCGATTGCCATCTTGGCGCATTTGGAAACGGAAAAGTCACGATTGGGTAAGCCTCTGGCTCCATACTGCGCCCGAATCCACCGGAGTTTCGATCATGCGGAAGCTATTTGCCGTCGCGGCGCTGGGTCTGGCGCTTACCAGTCTTGCCACTGCCCCGGCCCTCGCCCAGGCCAATGAACGTGCCGCAGTTCTTGCCGCCTGCAGCGGCTCTGGCAGCAGCGAGGCTGCCTGTAACGCGGCCGTCGCCGCCTTTGTGGCGGTGGTGCAGAACCTGCCGGCCCAGCAGAAGGACGCGCTCCTTGCCGACCTCGTCGTGGCGCTGGGCACCAGCGGGGGAGGGGCGCAGCCGGTCGCCGCCGCCGCCATCCGCAACGTCGCCTCGGAATTCACCGATGCCGGCCGTGCCGCCGCTGCGGTGCAGGTCGCCGCTGCCGTCGAAACCGGCGCACCGCCCGAGACGGTGTCGGTGCAGGCGCTCTCTAGCCCGAGCTGATCGCAGCCTGTCAGTCAGACAAAAGCCTGCCCGGCAGATGCCAGTGCGGGCTTTGTCGTTTCTTGCGGGTGGAGCCCGGCCTAGGGCCGCATGCCGGCCGGGACCGGCGGGGCCTGGTAGAGCACGGTGATCTTGATGCGCTCGTTGGCGGCCAGGTAGGGGTCGTTGGGGAAGAAGGGCTCGGCCGTCGCCTTGCCGGTCACGGCATCGATGCGATCGTCCTTCAACCCGAATTCGCTGAGGATGCCGCGTGTCACATTGGCGCGGTCGCTCGACAGCTCCCAGGCGCCGTAGCGCGGGTTGTCGTAGTTGCTGCCGGCGGCGGTGTGGCCCGAAATGCTGATCTGGTTGGGCAGCTGCTGCAGGATCGGCGCCACGGCGGCGATGGCCTTGCGGGTGGCCTCGAAGGGATATTTCGAGCCCTCGGGGAACATCGGCCGGCCTTCCTGGTCGATGAGCTGGATGTTGAGGCCTTCCTTGGTCTCCTCGACCACCAGGCTATCGGCGATCTCGGTGATGTCGGGCATGGCCTGCCAGGCCTGACGGATGCTGGCGGCGGCGCTATGGAAGACCTGGTCCTCGCTGGCGGCGAGATCGGTGCGCGAGGATTCGCTGGCATCGAGGTCGCTGCAGGCCTTGCCGGCGCGGCCACCGATGGCGGCTTCCTCCTGGCCGGTCTGGTTGTCCGGCGAGGCGGTCACGGCCCGGGCCGTGTCGCTCGATGAGCCGGCCATCTTCTCGCCGGTGGAATCGAGCGCGGTGCCGCCCATGACGCCGCCGGCGCCCGAGGTCGAGGGGCTGATATTGGGCGGGGCGAAATAGTCGGCGAGGCCCTGCTTCTGCTCGGGCGTGGTCATCGAGATCAGCCAGAGCAGCAGGAAGAACGCCATCATGGCCGTCACGAAGTCGGCATAGGCGATCTTCCAGGCGCCGCCGTGATGGGCGTGGCCGGCCTTCTTGATCTTCTTGATGATGAAGGGTTGGTCGTTACGAGCCATAGTCAGGAGCCATTCTTGGCTCGCCTTTCTCGATCGCTACGGATCAGGTGAGCGCCGGCAGGTTGGCGGTGGCTTCGTCGATCTCGGCAAAGCTCGGGCGGACTTCGCTCATCAGCGCCTTGCGGGCGAATTCGATGGCGATGGCGGGGGCGTAGCCGGACATGTGGGCGAGCAGCCCGACCTTCATGGAGAGGAAATACTTGCTCTCGTTCTCGAAGATGTTGCGCAGCGACTGCGCCATCGGGCCGAAAAAGCCATAGGCGACGAAGACGCCAAAGAAAGTACCCACGAGAGCGCCGCCGATCAGGTGGCCGAGCACTTCGGGCGGCTCGGAGATGGCGCCCATTGTCTTGATCACGCCGAGCACGGCGGCGACGATGCCGAGCGCCGGGGTGCCGTCGGCCAGGGCCTGGATCGCCGCGACGAGGCGCTCCTGCTCCTGGTGGTGGGTCTCGAGTTCCTCGTCCATCAGCGCTTCCATCTCGTGCACCACATTGGTGCCCAGCGTAACCATGCGCAGGTAATCGCAGAGGAATTCCACCGCGTGGTGGTTCTTGGCGAAGGTCGGGAAGCGCTGGAAGATCGACGAGCTTTCCGGATTTTCGATATGCGGTTCGAGGGCGAGGAGGCCCTTGGCCTGCACCAGCTTGAAGAGGCTGAACTGCAGCCCCAGCAGCTCCACATAGGCGGCCTTGTTGTAGCGGGGGCCGCGGAACAGCGTGGTGAACACACCCATGGTCTGCTTCAGCACCGGGCCGGTATTGCCGATGATGAAGGCGCCGATGGCGGCACCCAGGATGATGACGAACTCGAAGGGCTGGAACAGCACCTCGAGATGGCCACCCATCGCGGCGTAACCGCCGAGAACGGACAGAATGACGACAACAGTACCAATGATGAGACGCATGCGACTGGCTACTCACGCTGAGGGCAGCCGCAACATGCCGGCCACCCTGCCATACTCAAACCGACCGGAACCTGTCGGGTTACCCCCGGGGCGCAAGCCGTCCCTCACCACGCATTCTCAAGGGTTTTGCTTAACGTGCGGTTTATCCGCACCGCCACTGTGGCGGCGTAAACCGCGGCATCGCGGCGCGCCCTATAGACCGAAGGTCGCGCTGGACCTTTCCGGTTCGCGCGGGCGACAGATGGCGCCCGTTTCACTCCTGCCGATTGGTGCACCATGACTGACGCTCGTCTCCGTTTCGGCTTTATCGGCACCGGCATCTGGGCGCGCGACGTGCAGGTTCCGGCCGCGGCGACGAGCGACGTGGTGCGGCTGACCTCGATCTATGGGCGCAACAAGGTGGCGGCCGA
>DASWWF010000150.1:0-13006 GCA_036401035.1 Devosia sp. | reverse complement strand
AATGCGAAAGAGAAGGCCAAGGGCGGCCCGGCGCCGGCCTCGGCGGACGATCGCAAGCAGCAGCGGCAGGATGCGGCGGCGCGGCGGGCGCAGGTGGCGCCGCTGCGCAAGTCGATCAAGGACGCCGAGACCAAGATGGCGCGGCTGCGCAACGAACTGGGCAAGGTCGAAGCCATCCTCGCCGATCCCAAGACCTATGACGGGGCGCCGGAGCGGGTGACGCTCCTGGGCAAGGACAAGGCGCGGTTCGAGAGCGAGATCGCCAAGATCGAGGAAAGCTGGCTCGAAATGAGCGCGGAACTGGAAGAGGCGGAGAAGGCATGACCACGGCCAAGGATATTGTCGACCTGCTCGGGCTCGAGCCGCACCCGGAGGGCGGCTGGTACAAGCAGATGTTCGCCGACACCGCCTCGGACGATCGCCCCTACTCAACCGCCATCTACTACCTGATAGAGGGCGGGCCGGCCGGGCGCTGGCATCGCGTCGACAGTGCCGAGGTCTGGCACTATTACGCCGGCGCGCCGCTGCGGCTGACTATTTCGCCCGATGGCGTGGCGACCAGCGAGCAAATCCTCGGGCAGGACCTGTTCGACGGGCAGCGGCCACAGATCGTCATTCCGCGAGGGGAATGGCAGTCGGCACAGTCGCTGGGCAACTGGACGCTGGTCGGTTGTACGGTCGCGCCGGGGTTCGACTTCAAGTATTTCGAGATGGCCGAAGAGGGCTGGAACCCCGGCAGCTAGGCTTTCTTGGACCAGCGGCCGTTGCCGTCCTGCTGCCAGTAGGTGACGTCGTTGCCGTCGCGGAGGTTCTTCCAGGCGACACGGGCTTCGGCGACGGCGTCCGGATCGTGGCCGGAGAACATGTAGACGAGTCGCTGGTAGCCCTCGCCGGTTTTGGGCACGGCGCGATCGACGAAGAAGCGGACGGCGGCATTGTTGCGGTTGGCGTCGTCAGTGGCGATCAGCACCGGTTGATCGGCATCGAACGGCCCGCCTTCGAGGCCGTGCGGCAGGAAGCTGTCGTCGCGATAGGTCCAGAGCAGCGCATCGAGCACTTCGGCGCGCTCCCGGCTGCCCGTCTCCACCACTGCGCGCCAGCCGCGCTCGAGGGTCTTTTCCAGCAGCACCGGAATGACCCGCTCGAGCGGCTGGGATTCGAGGTGGTAGAAGAGGATTTCGGTCATCCCTGGAAATTGTCCCGAATGAGCCGATCGAGCAAGGCGACGCCGAAGCCGGGGGCCCAGGAGGTGTTGATTTCGTTGGAATTGCCGCCAAACGCCATGCCGGCAATGTCGAGATGGGCCCAGGGCACATCGTTGACGAAGCGGTGCAGGAACTGTGCCGCGGTGATCGAGCCGGCATAGCGGCCGGCCGAATTCTTGATGTCGGCGAAGCGGCTCTCGATCATCTTGTCGTAGGCGGGGCCGAGCGGCATGCGCCAGACCTTTTCGCCCGAGGCGAGGCCGGCCGCCAGAAGCTTGCCGGCGAGGTCGTCGCTGTTGGAAAACAGCCCCGCATGGTCATGGCCGAGCGCCACCAGGACAGCGCCGGTGAGCGTCGCCAGGTCGATCATGAACCTGGGCTTGAAGCGGTCCTGCGTGTACCAGAGGGCGTCGGCCAGCACCAGGCGACCCTCGGCGTCGGTGTTGATCACTTCGATGGTCGTGCCCGACATGGCCTTGACGATGTCGCCGGGGCGGACCGAGCGATCCGAGGGCATATTCTCGACGAGGCCGATGACGCCGACGACATTGACCGGCGCCTTGCGGGTGGCCAGCGTCAGCATGAGGCCGGTGACGGCCGCGGCGCCGCCCATGTCGCCCTTCATGTCTTCCATATTGGCGGCCGGCTTGATGGAAATGCCGCCGGTATCGAACACGACGCCCTTGCCGACGAAGGCCAGTGGCGCGTCGGCCTTCTTGCCGCCCTTCCACTGCATGATCACCAGCCGCGGTGGCCGGGCCGAGCCCTGCGAGACGCAGAGCAGCGAGTTCATGCCGAGCTTGCGCATCTGCTTTTCGTCGAGCACTTCGATCTCGACGCCGAGTTCGGCCAGGGCGCTGGCGCGTTCGGCGAATTCCTCGGTGCCGAGCACATTGGCCGGCTCGTTGACCAGTTCACGGGCGAGCAGTGTGCCCTCCACCGTGGCGCTGCGATCGGCAATGGCCTTGTCGGTTTCGGCCTTGTCGGCGACATGCAGGGTGACGGTGAGCAGTTTGGGCTCGGCGTCGTCCTTCTTGGCGCTCTTGTAGCGATCGAAGCGGTAGTGGCGCAGGCGGAGGCCGGCGACGACTTCGGCGAGACGGGCCGGATTGGCGTCCGCGCTGTCGATGATCACAGCAGCCTTTTCGACCCGCGCGCCGATCAGCTTGCCGCCGAGCGAACCGCCGCGGTCGGTCCAGGCGGTGGTGGGGACGGCGTCGCTATCGGCCGGCTTGCCGCTGCCCAGAACGAGCAGCCGGTCCGCATCGATGCCGTTCGGCGCAAGGATATCGAGCATCTGGCCCTGCTTGCCCTTGAAGCCGGCCGCCTTGGTGACCCTGGCCCAATCGAGCCCGGTCGCTGCCCAGATTGCCGCCCCCGCCCCTTCGGGCTGGCTCCCGTCGGCGCTGTAGATGACCAGCGTGCCGGTGGGTTTGACCGGCAACGGTGCGGTCTTGATCTCGAGTTGATGGGGCATCGGGGAAACCTTGATTGGGCGGGGACGTCGCGGCGGGAGGGTTCAGCAGTAGCCGCTTTGGATGCCGCGTCAATCCCGCAACACCCCGGCGACTTTGAGGCCTGTGCCATCACTTCGCCTTGCCTCCATGGGCAAAGCACCGCAGGGTGCCCCCAGCGTTGCGAGGGGGCAGACCTCCGACGTGCGGACAGGGGCGTATGAGACGGCTAAGCCTTTACCTGGCAAAACTTTTTGCCCTGGATGCGATTGCGCTTTTCGCCGTCGCCCTGTTTCTGCTGTTCCTCATCCAGTGCCTGCGCATCTTCGATGTGGTGTCGGTCAAGGGCCAGAGCCTGCTGACCCTGCTGGGGCAAGCGCTGCTGACGACGCCATCGCTGGCGGTGGTATTCTTCTATGTCTGCGCCGGGATCGGGCTGGGGCGGGCGCTCAGGGCCATGCAGTCCAACTGGGAACTGCACATCATCCATTCGAGCCGGCGGGTGCCGGCATTGCTGAGCGGTATCTCGATATATACCGGCCTCGCCGCCCTGATGGTGCTGATCATCTCGAATTTCGTCGAGCCCTACACCACACGGCAGGTCAACGAGTGGTCAGCCAGCATCACCGCGGATCTCGTGGGCCGGACGCTCAGGCCGCACCGGTTCGCCGAGGTGGTGCCGGGGGTCAACATGGTGATCGGCGGCCGCGAGGGTGACGGCAACATCACCGACTTCTTCGCCGACGACGCGCGCAACCCGGAATCGCGCCGGACCTACGTGTCGAAGTCCGCGATCATCGCGCAGGACGAGCAGGGCTATGTGCTGCAGCTGATCGACGGCCAGATCCAGTACATGACCGACGAGTTCCAGTTCTCGCAGGTGGCGTTCGAACGCTATGACCTGGCGCTGGAGCGGCTGACGGGCCAGGCGGAGTACCGCGACACGCTGGCCGAGAGGAACAGCTACGACCTCATCGCCGAGGGGCTTGCGACCGGCACCTGGAACACGGATGTGGTCTCGATTCTGGGCAAACGACTGGGCGAAGTGCTGCGGGTCATCGCCATCTGCGTCTTCGTCACGGTGCTGGCGGCCTTCCCGCATGGCCGGCGCGGCCGCGAGTTTCCGCTCGAACTCCTCGTGCTGGGCGTCGCCTTCCTCGAGCGCGGGGTCGGGTCGATCCCGGCGATTGCCGGACAATACGGGGCGCTGGCCGGGGCCAGCATTCTGCTGCTGCTGTCCGCCATCGCCCTGCTCTATCGGCTGCGTGTGCACGCGCCAGTCTGGCGAGCCGCGACATGAACCTTGTCGACCAGATCGTTCTGCGCCGCCTCGGGAGCCGCATCGGCGTCACCATCCTGCTGATCTTCGGGATCATCGCTCTGGCGGAGTCGCTCAACGTCTGGCGGTTCGAGCATTTCTCCAGCGTCGGCGGGCCATTGCTGGGGCTGCTCGCCATCGTCACCGGGGCGACGCGCTGGTCGCTGGGCGTGCTGCCGGTGACGGTGCTGATCGGCGCCATCATCGGCCTTCTCGACCTGCAGGCGCGCCGTGAAATGACGGTGATCAAGGCCACCGGCCTCTCGATCTGGTCGGTGCTGCGGGCGCCGGTCGTGGCCATCATCCTGTTGTCCGTGTTCACGACACTGGTGATCGACACGTCGGTGGTGATGATCAACCGCGCCCTGTCGCTGAGCCTGCCCCAAAGCGGCAGTTCGGGGACGCTGTGGCTGGAGCAGTCGAGCGGCGATACCCGCTATGTGCTGATGGCGCTGCACCCGCATCCCGGCGGCATGGTGCTCGAAGACGTCACCATCTTCATGACCAGTGCGGACAAGGCGCAGCGTATCCACGCCAAGACCGTCGAACTGGTGCCCGGCGCCTGGCGAATCCCCGAAGGCATCCGGTTCGAACCGGACTCGCCGCCGCGGCGGATCGAGAATGTCGACCTGCCCACCAGCAGCACCCGCGGCGACCTGGGGGTCAAGCTTGCCTATACCGAAGACCTGACGGTGTTCGAGACCATCGGCCTGCTGATGCGTGGCGTTTCGGACCCACAAACGAGAAATAGCCTTGAAATGCGGCTCACCAGGCCTCTCGCGATGCCGCTGATGCTGATAGGATCGCTGATGATCGCCTTCGCATTTACCGCGGGTTATCGAAGGACGAATAAGTATGGCGTGGCGGTGCTTTATGGCGTTGTTCTTGGCTTTGTGGTTTATGTCATCCAGGAGATGGCAGGCATGGCTGGACTCGCTGGGGTACTCAAGCCTGCTTATGCTGCTACCGGGCCGGCGTTCGTGGCCATAGTAATCGGAGTGACGGTGCTGCTGCACAAAGAGGACGGGCGGGCTTGAGAAAGACGCGCCGCCAAGGGGGAATCGGGTCGCTGCTGCACCGGATCGGTGCAGGGCTTTGCGCTGCCGCAACGGTGGCGCTGCTCGGCATTTCCCCGGTCCTTGCGCAGACGGCGCCCCCGGCCGGCTATTTCGACCAGGTCGAGGATACTGGCGGCGAGGCGCAAGTCGAAGCCGACGCCATGACCTATGACGCGGGTACCGACACGATAGCGGCCGAGGGGCGGGCAGTGCTCGTCTACCAGGGCCACCGCGTGCGGGCGGATTCGCTCAACTACAACCGGACCACCGGCACGATGATCGCGTCGGGCAACGTCTTCATCGTGGCGCCGGACGGCAACGAGTACCAGGCCGATTCCATCGAAGTGGGCGGCGGCATCAAGACCGCCTTCGTGCGCTCGCTGACGCTGCGGACCAAGGATGGCGAGCTCATCAATGCCGCCAGCGTCGACTATGTGTCGGAGCTGACCACGACGCTGATCGATGCGAACTATTCGCCCTGCGGGCTCTGTATCGACAGCAAGGGCCGCAAGATCGGCTGGAAGGTCTACGCCGCCAAGATCGTGCGCGACCAGAAGGGCAAGGTCATCTATCTCGACCAGCCAACCTTCGAGGTTCTCGGGGTGCCGGTGGCCTGGGTGCCGTGGATCGCCCTGCCCGACCCGAGCCAGCGCTCGGCCCAGTTCAAGATGCCGCGCTACACGCACTCGGCCAAGACCGGGCACCGGCTGGAGACGCCGTTCTTCATCCCGATCGGCGACGACATCGATCTGCTGCTCTCGCCCTCGCTGATGACGCGGCAAGGCTTCCTGATGGGCGCCGAGTGGGAGCAGCGCTTCGACTACGGCCGCATCAACGTGAAGGGCGCGGGACTTTACCAGCTCGACAAGACGGCGTTCACGCCGGGTGTGGGCGATCTCGACTGGCGCGGTGGCGCAACGGTTTCGGGTGAGTTCACGCCGCTCGAGGACTGGAAAGTCGGCTTCTCGTACACGGCGTTTACCGATGCCGGGTTCTTCGAGGACTACGCGATCTCGACGGCCAAGGGCTCGGTCAACGAGGTCTACGCGACCTATCTGACCGACGACTACTATGCCGACCTGCGCATCCAGAAGTTCAACAAGCTGGGCAGCGCTGTCACCTGGGCGGAGCAGGACAAGCAGGTCATCACCCTGCCCAACATCAAGGCTGCGAGCTACACAGACCTCAGCGACTGGGGCCAGGTGCGGGCGTCGGCGCGCATCATGGGCATCCAGCGCGGGCTCGATTCGACCGCCAACTATGGCGGCGTGCCCTATGTCTTCGGCTACCAGCAGCAGAAGGTTCACGGCACGCTCGAGGCGAGCTGGCAGAACCAGTATGTGACGCCGATGGGCGTGGTGGCGACGCCCTATCTCGGGCTCCGCGGCGACTATGCCAGCTACAATGGCGCCAGCCCGCTTGATCCGGTATCGCGGACGCTGTTCTCGGCGACGCCGATCGCGGCGATCGACATCCGCTTCCCGATGATCGCCACCGACGGCCTCGACAGCCATCTGTTCGAGCCGATCGCGCAGCTGGTCTATCGCGGCAGTTCCAGCACGCTCCCCGGCATCATCAACGACAATGCGCAGAGCTTCGTCTTCGACGATACCAACCTCTTCTCCTACGACCGTTTCACCGGCAGCGACCGCCAGGAAACCGGGCTCCGCGCTAATATCGGCGGCCGCTACATGGCCAACTTCCAGGATGGCAGCTGGCTCGAGTTGATCGGCGGGCAGAGCTATCATCTGGCCGGCGTCAATTCGCTCGGCGTCGCCGACCATGCGCAGACCGGCAACAGCACGGGGCTGGGGACCACCGCGTCCTACATCGTCCTCGGCGCGCAGGGTTCGCCTCTGCCGGGCATCCGCGTCGGCGGCAAGGCGCAGCTCGACCCCAATAATTTCCGGGTCGTGCGCGCCGGTGTCGGTGGCGAGGCGGCTTACGAGAAGCTGACCTTCGGGCTCGACTACTTCTATCTTGCCGCCAATCCGGCGACCGGGACGCTGGTCGATCAACATGAAGTGACCGCGCGGGCCACGGCGCCGCTGCCGATCGACTACTGGTATGTGGACGGGAGCCTCTCGTGGGATCTCGGCGCGCAGCAGTTCCTTGCGGCGACGGGCGGTCTGACCTATGACGACGGCTTCTTTGTTGCGGGCGGCTTTGCCGGACTAACGGGCGCGACCCACACGTCGCCCAACGCGCTGACCTACGGCGTCAAGCTGCTGTTGAGGACGCCGTCGACGTCGTTCTCACCGCTGAGTTTCTAAACCGATTTTGGCCGTAATTCTGCCGGACAAACCCTCGGGGCCCGAGGGGAAATCCGGCTCCCTGTTTCCAGACGAACGGATGATCAGCATGGTTCGCACGCTTGGTGCTCTTCTCATCGGCCTCACATTGCTCGCAGGCTCTGTCCTGCCCGCGACGGCCGCCACTAAGGCGACGGTCAACGGCGTCAGCATCTCCGACACGCAGGTGTCGCTGCGACTGAAACTGTTCCAGCTCGAGGGCAAGAGCGGCGCCAAGGGCGCGCTCGACGAACTGATCGAAGAGCAGGTGATGCTGCAGGAAGCCAAGCGGCTGGGCATCAACGTCTCGGACGCGCAGGTCGACGAGGCCGTGCTGCAGGTGGCGCGCAACCTCAAGATGAGCCGCGACAAGCTGATCGCGACGCTGCAGCAGGCCGCCGTCAACATCGATACACTCAAGGATCGCCTGCGCGCCAACCTCGCCTGGAACCAGGTGGTGTCGAGCGTGGTGGCACAGCGGGTGCAGATCTCGGACGCCGAGCTCGACCAGAAGGCGCAGAGCGAACTCACCGCCGCCAACAGTTTCGATTACATCCTCAAGGAAGTGATCTTCATCGGCAAAGGCAGCTCGGCCCGCACCGGCCAGGCCAACCAGTACCGCAAGAGCTTCCAGGGCTGCGACAATGCCGTGCAGCTGTCGCTGAGCTATACCGACGCCGCGGTGATCGATGTCGGCCGCCGCCACGCCACGCAGATGCCCGACGCCATCGCCAAGGAACTGGCCTCGCTCAATGTCGGCGGCATCACCAAGCCGCGCGTGGTCGAGCAGGGCGTGTCCATGCTGGCCGTCTGCTCCAAGTCGGAAGCCAAGGACACGACCTTCATCAAGGGCAATATCCAGCAGACCGCCGGCAATGACGCGCTCAAGTCCGAGGCTGCCAAGTACCTCAAGGAAACCAAGGCCAAGGCCAAGATCATCTACGAGTAATCCTGACCGGGAGATCGGCATAGGATTGTAACGAATTTCGGGATGGTCCCTTAGAGACTGGCGAATAGTCTGAATTCCTGCCGCCCGGCCTCATGCCGGGCGCGCAGCTCGCGGAGAGGGACGATGGGCACGACGGGTCTGCTGCCGCTGGCGGTCAGCATGGGCGAACCGGCCGGTATCGGACCGGACCTCATCCTGCGGCTCTTCGCCGACCGTAAAGCTCTCGACCTGCCGCCGTTGATCGTCTACGGCCAGGCCGCGTTCCTCAAAAGCCGCGCCAAGCGGCTGGGCATCGCGGTGGACATCGTGCCGACGACGCCCGCCTTTGCCCCCACCATTTTCGAGACCGCCCTGCCCATCGTCGAGATCGACGGACTGGTGCCGGACAAGCCGGGCGATTCCAGCCCGCTGTCGGCCAAGGTGGTGATCGAGGCGATCCATCAGGCCGTGGCCTGCACGCTCAGCGGCAGCTGCCGCGGCGTGGTGACGGCGCCGATCCACAAGGCGGCGCTCTACACGGCCGGCTTCAAGTTTCCCGGGCATACCGAGTTCATCGCCTCGCTCTGCGCCCACAACGGCGTGGCGCCGCAGCCGGTGATGATGCTGGCGCATGAGAGCCTGCGGGTGGTGCCGGCGACGATCCACGTGCCGATCCATCAGGTGCCGGGGCTGATCACCAACGAGCTGATCGTCTCGACCGGCAAGATCGTGGCGCACGACCTCCGCACCCGGTTCGGCATCGCCCAGCCCAAGCTGGCAGTGACCGGGCTCAACCCGCATGCCGGCGAAGGCGGTTCGATCGGCATGGAGGATCTCGACATTGTCGGGCCGGCCGTCGCCAACCTGCGCTTCGAGGGGATCGAGGCCGATGGGCCGATCCCCGCCGACACGGCCTTCCACCTGCCCAAGTGGCGGCAGTACGACGCCATCATCGCCATGTATCACGACCAGGCGCTGATCCCGATCAAGACCGTGGCCTTCGACGAGGCGGTCAACGTGACGCTGGGCCTGCCCATCGTCCGCACGTCGCCCGACCACGGCACTGCCTTCGATATCGCCGGCACCGGCCAGGGATCGACCGCGAGTTTTCTCGCGGCTATCCGTCTGGCCGACCGGCTGACGGCCGGCACCGGTATACATGCGGTGGCGGCGCAGTAGGCGCCGAAACACCACACTCTCAGTCGGGTCTCCCTCCCCCTTGCGGGGAGGGGACAGGGGTGGGGGTGGATGGGCCAGTGACGTTGGGGATGGCAAGGCGGGTTCGGGCACATTCTCCGGCTCCGGTACCCCCCACCCTGCCCCTCCCCCGCAAGGGGGGAGGAGACACGCCGGCCGGTGCCCAGAGCCCTACTTCTGCCCTTCGAGCCAGGCCAGCATGTCGGCGATTTCCTGTTCCTGGGCATCGATGACCTTCTGCGCCATCGTCTTGGCCCACTCGTCATCGCCGTGGGCAAGCTCGGCTTTCGCCATGTCGATGGCGCCGCGGTGATGCGGGATCATCGAGCAGACAAAGGCGACGTCGATGTCCTTGGCGGTGCCGCCGGCCATCATGTCGGCGTTCATCTTGTCCATGCCGGCCATGAGCGCCGTATGCGCCTCGTCGCCCGGCATCTGCATCGAGGGCATTTCATGGACAGTGCCGGCATCTGCAAGGCAGATGGCCGGGAGGTCGACGGCGGGTGCGGCATCAGTTGCGCCGTGGCCGGAATGGTCCTGGGCGAATGCGGGCAGCGCCAGGGCGGCGAACGCGAGCGACAGGGTGATGGTCTTCATCTCAACTCTCCTTTGATGTGATGCAGACCTTGTGCGGCTTCCCATCGTGGGAAGGTCAAGCCCCCTCGCCGGACGGCCGGAAATGGGCTATGCGCAGCCCATGCAGATCGACTCCCTCCCGCCGCTGCGCGAAGTGATCGCCGCCCATGGGCTGCAGGCGAAAAAGCAGCTCGGGCAGAATTTCCTGCTCGACCTCAACCTCACCGCCCGCATCGCCCGCGCCTCCGGATCGCTGGAGGGGATGACGGTGATCGAGGTCGGCCCCGGTCCCGGCGGCCTGACCCGCGCACTGCTGGCTGAAGGCGCGCGGCGCGTCATCGCCATCGAGCGCGACGAGCGCGCCCTGCCCGCACTGGCCGAGATCCAGGCGGCCTATCCGGGGCGGCTCGACGTCATTTCCGGCGACGCCATGAAGACCGACTATCGGGCGCTGGCCGATGGGCCGACGCGGATCGTCGCCAACCTGCCCTACAATATCGGCACGGAACTGCTGACCGGCTGGCTGACCACCGACCCATGGCCGCCGTTCTTCGAGAGCCTGACGCTGATGTTCCAGCGCGAGGTGGCCGAACGGATCGTCGCCAAGCCGGGCGACAAGCAATTCGGCCGACTGGGCGTGCTCTGCGGCTGGCGCACCGAGGCGCGGATCATGTTCAATGTCGATCGCAACGCCTTCACGCCGCCGCCCAATGTCACTTCGTCGGTGGTGCATCTGAAACCGAGGGCGGTCGAGGCCACGCCGCGGGTGGCGCGGCTCGAGGAAGTGACGCGGTCGGCCTTCGGGCAAAGGCGGAAAATGGTGCGGCAGAGCCTAAAATCGCTCGGCGTACCGATGCCGGCGCTGCTGGAAGCAGCAGACCTCAAGGGCGACGAACGGGCCGAAGACCTGCCCGTGGCGACGTTTCTCAAGCTGGCGCAGGCCGTCGAGGCCCTGCGGTGATCGAAGGCACTCTGGCGATCATCCTCGCCTTCATCTGCTTCCTGGTGCCGATGGCGGTGCCACTGTTCGCGCAGCGCTGGCGCACGCTGGTGATCGTGTTGCTGCTGGGGGCGGTGTTCTTCGGCTGGCTGACGCTGGAGATGGACACGCCCGGCACCATTCCGGCCGGCATCGGGGCCTTCCTCGGCGGGCTCATGCTGTTCGGCTTCGCCGCCGGCGCGATCGCGAAGTTCGTGGCGCTGGTGGGACAGCGCTAGAGTGCCACGCCCTCGTGGTTCGACAGGCTCACCATGAGGGCTACTTAGAATCGAAGAGAGGACCTCATGGTGAGCTTGTCGAACCACGAGGTCCGGGCTCACCGGCCCCTCTCAGATTGAATCAATCTGGCTCTGCAAGTCGCGGACGAACTTATCCATTTGGCTCTGGCGGTCGCGGCGGAGCCGGGCGGCGGCGAGGATGGTGCGGACGCGCGAGGTGGTATCTTCCAGGTCCTCGTTGACCAGCACGTAGTCGTACTCGTCGAAATGCTCCATCTCGATACGGGCGTTCTTGAGCCGCTTGCCGATGGTCCCCTCGCTGTCCTGCGCCCGGCGTTCGAGGCGCTTGCGCAGTTCCTTGATCGAGGGCGGCAGGATGAAGATCGTCACCATGTCGGCGCGGCACTTCTCGTAGAGCTGCAGCGTACCCTGGTAGTCGATATCGAAGAGGATATCGCGGCCGGCGCTCAGGCGCTCCTCGACGCGTGAGCGCGGCGTGCCATAGAAGTTGCCATGGACTTCCGCGCTTTCGAGCAGTTCGCCCTCGGCACGCATTTTCTCGAAGGCCGCCACGTCGATGAAGTGGTAGTGCGTGCCGTCGATTTCGTCGGTGCGGCGGGCCCGGGTGGTGACCGAGACCGAAAGCGCAATGTTCGGGTCGTCGGAAAACAAGGCGCGGGAGATGGACGATTTCCCCGCGCCTGATGGCGAGGCCAGCACCAGCATCACTCCACGGCGCGGAAAGTCCATCGTCTCACTCTATGTTCTGAACCTGCTCTCGCAGCTGGTCGATGACCGCCTTGAGGTCGAGACCAATGCTCGTGAGGTCCACGGCATTGGACTTGGAGCAAAGCGTATTCGCTTCGCGGTTAAATTCCTGTGACAGGAAATCGAGCTTGCGGCCGACCGGACCGCCGGCGCCAAGCAATTGCCGGGCTGAGGCGATGTGGGCGCCGAGCCGATCGATCTCCTCGCGGATGTCGGCCTTGGTGGCGAGCAGCAGGGCTTCCTGGGCCAGCCGGTCCTCCGAGACACCGACATTGGCGGCGTTGAGGTCGGCGACCTGCTGGCGCAGGCGTTCGAGGATGGCGTCACGGCCGCGGCCGGGATGGATTTCGGCAGCCTTGGTCAGGGCGGCGATCTCGTCGATCCGCTCGGAAAGGATGGCGTGGAGCCGGGCCCCTTCCCCCTGCCGCACGGCGATGAGGTCGGCGAGCACGGTGTCCACGGCGCTGAGGATGGCCGCATGCAACGCTTCCTCGGCTTCGGCCGAGAGCGGGCTCTCGTGCTGCTCGAGCACGCCACGGAGGCCGAGAATGCCTTCGAGGCTAGGTTTGCGCGCCTTGACCCGGGTGGAGAGCTTGTCGAGGGCGCTGAGCACGGCGCTCAGGGCCTCCTCGTTGATGACGACACGGCCGCCTTCGCCCTCGCGCTCGACATTGAGCGAAAAGGTCACCGAGCCACGGGTCAGCGACAGGCCGATGCGGCGGCGGATTTCGTTTTCGAGGATGTCGAAGCCGGGCGCCAGCCGCATGCGGATGTCGAGGCCGCGGGCGTTGACCGACTTGACCTCGATGCCGAAGCTGACGCCCGAGGCAACGCCACCGGCGCGGGCGTAGCCGGTCATGCTGGCGAGCGGCTGGCCCATGCTATTGCGGGGTCGCAGCGGGTTCGGCCGCGTCGTCCTTGGCGGCCTCGGCGTCTTCGAGCGCTTCCTTGGCGGCCTCGGCCCCGGCCTCGTTGGTGGCCTTGCGGTAGAGC
>DASWWF010000149.1:0-4416 GCA_036401035.1 Devosia sp. | reverse complement strand
GGCCTTGAGCTTGGGGTCCTTGATGACGAAGTCACCGTCCCTGGTCTCGGTGATGGCGTCGGCATAGTTCTGGTAGCCGAGCCGCGGCCCTTCATCCTTCATCACCTGCAGCCAGGTGCTTTCGAGGAACTGGAAGAGGCCCGTCGCACTCGATGTCGAGGCCTTGGCAGTCGGGTTGAGGCTGCTCTCGCGGATGGCGGTCTGCAGCAGGTAATCGAAATCGACGCCACTCTTCGTGCCCGCCGAATTGAGCACATAGGCGAGACTTTGCGGCACCGATATTGGCTGTACGCCCATCGACTCAGAAAACCTGCGGCAAGACTTTGTTAACCAATGCCTGTCGCTGGTTAACGAAGTCTTACTCTGCCCAGCGGCTGACCACGCTGTCGAGCGGCGGCCGCGGCCGGTCCTCGGGCTTGAGACTGGGCGTACCGATATGGATGAAGCCGATGAAACGCTCGCCGCCGCGGGCGCCAAGCGCTGTCTGGGCGTTGGCGTCGAGAATGACCCAGCGGGTCATCCAGGTCGCGGCAAAGCCCGAGGCAAAGGCGGCATGTTCGAGCGCAAAGGCGACGTTCACCGCCGACATGAACTGCTCGACTTCCGGAATCTTGGGGCTCTGCTTGGGCGAGAACACGACGCCAATCGTGAGCGGGGCAGGGAGGAAATGCCGGCGATCGGCTTCGAGCGCGGCCTCCTCGATGGCCGGATTGTTGCGCCTGGCCACCTCGGCCAGCTTCTCGCCGGCGCGAATGCGTGCATCGCCTTCCCAGACGATCAGGCGCCACGGCGTCAGCTTGCCGTGATCGGGGACGCGGGTGCCGATGGTGAGGATCTGCTCGAGCTCCGCGGCATTCGGTCCCGGCTCCTGCAGAAAGCCGATGCCGACCGAACGGCGGGTTTTGAGATAGTCGAGCAGAGCCTGGTTGGCGGGCATGGGGAGAGCTTTCGTCGAGTCCTTGCGGGGTGGACGCCCTTATGACACAGCTTTTCCCCATTCCAAGCGTAGGTGCACCGAAATTGGTGCGGGGCCGGCGCCTTGACTTGGTTGCGGGGTATTGGGTGAAAACGATCGTTCTTAGGCTTGTGGCCTGCCTGTTGCTGTTGGCCGCGCCCGCGCTGGCAGAGGCGCAGGAGAAGGCGCCGTTCCCGCTGCCGCGCCCGGCCGACCGCATTCCCGAAGGCTGGTCGCCCGCCGCTGCCGCCGCCGAGGAAGCCCCAGGCGACGTCGCCGCCATACCCGAAGTCCCCCCCGTCGTGCCGCTGCCTGCCGACAACGCCACCAACGCCGCGGCCGCTGCCGCCGCCGTGGCGCTCGACCCGCAGCCGGTGACCCTCACCGCGCAGATCACCGAGGACGGGGCCAGCATTCCCGAAGGCGTGGTCTGGCGCATCTTCGACACCAAGACCGACGCCTCGGGCGAACTGGCGCTGGCCGCCAAATCCGACGAGTCGACCGCCAATATCCGCCTCGCGCCGGGACAGTATGTCGTTCACGTCGCCTATGGCCGGGCGCAGGCGACCGACACGATCGAGGTACACGAAGGGCAGAACACCAAGGCGCTGGTGCTCGATGCCGGCGCCATGCGGCTCAACGCGGCCGTGACGGGCGACGTTTCCATCCCCATCAACCTGCTCCGCTTCGATATCTTCTCGGCCGGCAATGAAAGCGACCGCACGCTGGTGGCGCAGAACATGAGCGCCAACGACATCGTCACGCTCAATGCCGGCACCTATCACGTCGTCTCCTATTTCGGCGACGTGAACGCCGTGGTCCGCGCCGACCTGCGCATCGAGCCGGGTGAACTGACCGACGCGACGCTCTACCACCGCGCCGCGCAGATCTCGTTCAAGCTGGTGACCGAGGAGGGCGGCGAGGCCATCGCCGACGTCGAGTGGACCGTCAAAACCTCGAGCGGCGAGACGATCTTCACCAATATCGGCGCCTTCCCGGCAACTGTTCTGGCCGAGGGTGATTATCTCGTACTCGCCAAGCGTGGCGAGACTGTCTACAGCCGCGAGTTCGAGGTCACGCCCGGACAGGGCAAGGAAATTGAAGTCCTCACCACCGTCTACTGAGCGCCCGAGAATCGCATATCGTCACCCCGTCGATCAGCAGCAGCGGGGGCGCAATGGCTGAGACGCAGGCAACGACCGGACAGTCATTTCTGCCGAGACACTGGGCGTTCTACGTCGGTCTGGCCGCGGGCATCGTTGGCTTCCTGCTCTGCCTCTGGCTCTACCCGCCCTATGCTTTCGCCGTCGGCGTCAACACGCTGTTCGTGGTGTATCTCTTCCTCATCAGCCGCAAGTTTCGTCACCTGACACCTGAAGTGCTGCGCAAGCACGCCGACGCCTCCGACACGCCGACCTGGATCATCCTGGGCGTCGTGGTGGCGGTGGTCGGGATCTCGGTGTTCGAACTCTTTGCTGCGCTCAATGGCGGGGGCCGGCCAGCGCTCGAGGAGATCGCCGTCGGGTTGGTGTCGGTGATTTTGGGCTGGTTTACCGTCCACACCATGGCTGCGCTTCACTACGCCTTCGAGTACTACGAGTCCGCCAAGGCCGAGCCGGGCCAGGAGCCGTCGCATGTCGGCGGCCTCCGCTTCCCCGACGACGACCGGCCCGACGGCCTGGCCTTCCTCTATTTTTCCTACGCCATCGGTACGTCGACGGCCGTTTCCGACGTCAGCGTCACCTCCAATCCGATGCGCAAACTCGTCATGTTGCACTCCGTGTTTTCGTTCTTTTTCAACACATTGATTGTTGCTGCCATGGTCAACGTCACCGTGGCGGTGGGAGCTGGATAATTTGAGCGAACCGCAGATTTACGTCGATGCCGACGCCTGTCCGGTCAAGGACGAGGCCGTCCGGGTGGCGATGCGTCACCGCCTCACCATCACGCTGGTGGCCAACCAGGGCTCGCGTCCGACGCGCGACCCGATGATCCGCTATGTCTATGTGCCCTATGGGCCCGACGCCGCCGACGACTGGATCGTCGAGCAGGTCAACGCCAACGACATCGTCATCACCTCCGACATCCCGCTGGCGAGCCGCGCACTCGATCTCGGCGCGCAGGTTCTGGGGCCGGGCGGCAAGCGCTTCACCCGCGAGGGGATCGGCATGGCGCTGGCGATGCGGGAGCTCAAGCAGCAGCTGCGCGAAACCGGCGAGATCCGCGACAACCATCCGGAATTTTCGGCCCGCGACCGCTCGCAGTTCCTTTCCGCGCTCGACGAGGCGGTGACCCGCGCGAAGCGGCAGGCGCAGCAGACCAACGCATAGGGCTACGAAAAGCCAAAAGCCCTGTTGCATCCCGGTTGGGTTGCTGCTGTATGAGCACGAACGGGCCTGCGGAACGCCCGCGGATTTCTTGCCTCGCGAAAGAAGAGGGACTGCGACATGAAAGTGAATTCGTACCTGGCGCTGCCGGTTGCGCTGGCGCTGACCGTGCTGCTCGCCGCCTGCGACAACAACACCCCGCCGGCCCCGGCCGCCAACACCACGCCGGCCGCCACCGATACGGCTGCCGCCGACGCCGAGAAGGCCGCGGCGGAAGCCAAGGCGGCTGAAGAAAAGGCCGCTGCCGACAAGGCCGCTGCCGACGCCAAGGCCGCCGAGGAAAAGGCTGCCGCGGACGCCAAGGCTGCGGAAGAGAAAGCTGCCGCCGACAAGAAGGCCGCCGAAGAAAAGGCCGCTGCGGACAAGAAGGCAGCCGACGAGAAAGCTGCTGCCGACAAGGCGGCCGCCGATGCCAAGGCCGCTGAGGAGAAGGCTGCCGCTGACAAGGCTGCCGCCGACAAGGCTGCGGCCGAGAAGGCCGCTGCAGACAAAGCCGCCGCTGACAAGGCTGCTGCTGACAAGGCTGCGGCGGACAAAGCTGCCGCCGACAAGGCTGCTGCCGACAAGGCCGCCGCTGATGCTGCGGCTGCCGCCGCTGCTGCCCCGGCCGCTGCCCCTGCGGGCGATGCTGCCGCCAAGGGTGCTGCCGATGCCAAGGCCGCGATCGAGGCCGCTGCCGCCGCGCCGGCTGCTGCTCCCGCCGCCACTGACGCCGCCGCCAAGGGCGCTGCGGACGCCAATGCCGCCGTCAACGCCATGGCCCCGGCCGCCGATGCTACTGCTCCGGCCGCTGCGCCAGCCGCCGCCGGCAAGCTGCCGGCCTCGGGCCTCAAGCCCGACACGCTGCTCGCTTCGAATGCCTCGACTGCCGAGGTCGCCTATCGCGGCGTCTGGGCTGCCGACGCCGCCGCCTGCGGCACGGTCGACCAGGCTGGCGCCAGCAACTACGCCGTCGTGACCGACAACAGCGTCCGCCAGGGCAGCGAGATCACCGTGGTGGACACCACCCCGCTGGTCGATGGCAAGGCCTCGCTCGGTACTGCCGACAAGCCGCTCGAGATCAGCATGCCGACT
>DASWWF010000148.1:0-9077 GCA_036401035.1 Devosia sp. | reverse complement strand
CTCGGTCTTGCGCAGCGCCTCTTCGGCGACGTGGGTCAGGTCCTCGGCCAGCTTGCGTTGCTTGAGATAATCGGGATTGCGGGTCGCCTCGCCAGCGATGCGGTCGGCGATGGTCTTGAGCTCCGCCTCGAGCGTGCCGGCCTCGCCCACCAGCGCGGCGCGCTCGGCGGTCAGCGCGGCGATACGGGCGTCCTCGGCCTTGAGCGCCTCTTCGGTCGCAGCCAGCTCGGCGGCGTGCTTTTTCAGCATGTCGCGGGCGCGGGTTTCGGCGTCCGTCAGGCGGCTGCCGAGTTCGGCCTGGGTGCCGGAATCGAGCCGCACCTGCGCCAGCTGGCGGAACAGCTCGTTCTCGGTCTCGCGGATCTTGGTGATCAGCTCGGACGAATGCGCCAGGCGCTTGGCGATATCGTCTTCCTCGCGGCGGATGTCGCGCAGGGCTTCGTCGAGCGAGCGGAGGGCGTCGGGGCCGGAGATGGTCATTTCGTCACCACCTCGTCACGGCGCCGCCCATGACGGGCACGGTATAGTCGATGTCGAGGAAGCCATATTGCTTCACCCCGACGATATTGCCCTGGATGATGCCGTCGTCGCGCTTGTCGGCCTCCACGGTACGGTAGACGCTTTCGGGCACGCGCAGGCCCCAGAGGCTGACGGTTTCGGTCTGGCCGTTTTCCTCGTTGAGGACGGGCAAAGGCAGCGCCTTGCCGTGCTCGTCGAGCGCCTCGACCACCACATAATAGTTGGTGGCGGCGGTGTTGATCTCGGGGAAGGTCCAGAAACCCGACTTCACGCCCTCGCGGTTGACCACCTTGAGGTCGTAGACCTGCCGCAGCGTGTCGCGGATCGCGGTCATGTCGGCGAGGGCCTGCTCAGCGCCGGCCTTATCGCCTTCGGCCGCCAGCGCCTTGCCGCGGATGCGGAGTTCGTCGGCGCGGTTGGAGGCGGCCTGCACCTTGGTTTCCTCGAAGATCGACTGGTAGACGGCGTCCATCCGGCCGGGCAGTTCGACCTGCAGCTCGTGCTGGGCCTGCTGCACCTGGCTGGCCTGGAACGGCAGGTAGGCGAAGAAATAACCGCCGAGCCCGATGCCGGCGAGCACCACCAGCGTCGCCACCGCCGGGAACCAGCGCTTGCGGCCGACATAGAGCCGGGCCAGCGTGGTGCCGAGCCCCGGCTTGGGCGGGGTATAGACGAAACGGCTCTCGTTGAGGGCGGCGACACCCTCCTTGAGGATATGGTCGGAGACCTCGATTCCCTGCTGGCGATAGATCTCGCGCAGCTTGTCGATGAGCTGCTTTTCGCGATCGGACTCGGAGAGTTCGCGCGTGACCAGGTCCTGGTTGTGGCGGAGCGTATCCACCACATCCATGGCCAGCATCACATCGTCCAACGGGGCCGTTTCGGCCGGGGCAGTGCTCATCAGGCCTTATTGGTTTCCAGCAGCAAGGCATTGCCGTCCGCGGCGAGCTGGGCGAGACGGCGCTTGCCGTCCTCGACCGCATCGCGGATTTCGGCGGAGTTCTTGGTGGAGAGCTCGCGCATCTCGTTGATGATGGTGCGCGATTTTTCCTGGAAGTTGATGACCGAGTCGACCAGCTTTTTGACCGCGTCGGCGCGGATGGTGGGACCGTAGCCGGCCTTGACCGCTTCTTCCTGCACCTTGCCGCCGATTTCGGAGAGGGTTTCGAGGCTCTTGCTCATCCCTTCCTTCATGGCATTGAGCGTCTCGGTCGATTCATGCAGGCCGAACAGGCCGGTGAACGAGGCCGAGAGCGCCGTGAACACGGTCTCGTTGGTCGAAAAGAACGAGATCGACTGCTGGTAGACGCGTTCCTTGGCCTGGGTGGTCTGCATCAGCCGCGCCATCACCACTTCGGAGGTCGAATAGGAGATGGTGAGGTTGTCCGACAGATCCTTGGCGATCTGATAGCGGCGTTCCTCGTTCTGCAGATCCCTGAGCTTTTCGTCGCGGGTCATTTCGAGGCGGGCGCGGTCGGCCGGCGTGCCGCTGGCAAAGGCCGCGAGCGCGTCGCCGGCGGCCTTGAGGTCGGTCTTCTTCTCGTCGAGATGCCTGGTCGCAAGGTCGAGCAGTTCGAGCGCCATGACCTCGGCCTGCTTCAGCGCACCGCGGAAATCGCGATAGGCCTCGAGGATGACGTGCTCGCGGTCGATCTGGTTCTTGGTCTCCTTGGAGACGTCGAGATAGGTGTGGCGAATCTTTTCAAAGCGGCTGGCGATGTCGCCGCGCGAGACCTTCATCCAGACGTTGGAGGCGCGTTCGAGCAGGTCGAGCTTGCCGTCGTCGAGCTGGTCGACCATGCCCTTGGCATCGTCGCGGATGGAATTGAAGCTGTTGGTGATGTCCTCGTAGCGCTCGCCCACATTCATGGCGGCGACCTGCGAGCGGACCACGTCGTTGAACGCCGACGCCTGGGTCAGCGTGCGGCCGATGAGGATGACCTTGGTCTCGTCATAACCGGTGATTTCGTTGAGCAGGCCGGTGATCGGCTGCTCGCCCGGCTGGGTCGGCCAGATGCCGAGATCCTTGATGGCACTCACTGCCTTGTCGAGATACTGCAGCGGCTTTTCGATGATTTCAGTTGCCATTCGACGCTTCCCTGTACTGTCTCACCTGGTTGTCACTCCAAGTGGTGCCATGATTCCCGTGTCACAAGGCCGTGACAATTGATTGGTCCCGCACCGGTGTCTATTTTGCGGATATGGTGCGAAAAAGACGCATGAAAATGGCAAAATCGGGAGGTGAGCGCCTTGGAGTTCGGCGGCAGGTATCTGGTCTCGGCGTCCCGGCAGGACGTCTGGCACGCGCTCAACAATGCCGACACGCTCAAGGCGGCGATTCCCGGCTGCAGCCGCATCGACTGGACGGGCGATTCCGCCCTTGAGGTCGAGATCACGGTCAATTTCGGCATCGTCAAACCCAAGTTCGAGGGTGACCTGACGCTCTCGAACGTCATCCCGGCGCAGAGCTACACCCTGACCGGCAAGGGCCGCGGCGGCGTCCTCGGCATGGCGCAGGGCGCCGCCGACATCACGCTGGCCGACGCCCCCGAGGGGACCCTGCTGGTCTTCGCCGCAACGGGCGGCGCCGACGGCGGCATCATGAAACTGGGCAAGGCGTTGATCGGCAACTCGGCCCAAAAGGTCATCGACGGCTTTTTCGAGCGGTTCGGGGTGGCGATGGGTGCCGCGGTGAAGCCGGTGGGGACGTAGGGTTCAGAGCACGTCCCCGCCCAGCCACCCGTGCGGGGACACGCACCGGCCGTTGTGTCTCCTCCCCCCTTGCGGGGGAGGGACAGGGTGGGGGGTACGAGAGCCGGGGATTGTGCCCGAGGCATCGAGTACCACCCCAACGTCACTGGCCCATCCACCCCCACCCCTGTCCCTTCCCCGCAAGGGGGAGGGAGACCCGACTGCCGCCATCCAGGCTCGAGCAGTTGCCCTCCGCCCAGACTCACCCCCTAACTCCCTGCCGTGACCCTCGCCGACCTGCTTCCCGCCAATCTCGATCCGTTCATGGCTCTCGCGCTTATCGCGCTGAGCTTTGTCACCTCGCTGATCACGGCCACTTTCAGCCTGGGCGGCGGCACGCTGATGATCGCGGTGCTGGCGCTGGTGTTTCCGCCAGCGGTGGTGGTGCCGGTGCATGGGGCGGTGCAACTGGGCTCGAATGGCGGGCGCGCCATCGTGCAGCGGGCGCATATCCAGTGGAATTTCGTCAAATGGATCGCCGCCGGCGCCGTGATCGGCACCATTGTCGGCGGTCAGTTCGCGACGCTGCTGCCCGAGGGGCTCTTCACCATCATCATCGCGGTCTTCGTGCTGGTGACCACCTGGCTGCCGCAGCCCAAGGTGGTGGGGCGGAGCGCCGTGGTGCAGTTCCTCGGCGGCGCCATCATTTCCGGGCTCTCGATGCTGGTCGGCGCCACCGGGCCGCTGGTTTCGGTGTTCCTCAAAGGCATCCCCGACCGGCAGCAGCTGGTGGCGACCCACGCCATGCTGATGACCTTCCAGAACGTCTTCAAGGTCGTGGTCTTCGTCTTCCTCGGCTTTGCCTTTGCCGAATATCTGCCGATCATCCTCGCCATGGTGGTGGCCGGCTTCGGCGGCACGGCCATCGGCAGCAAGTTGCTGGTGCGGGTACCTGAATCGGCCTTTCGCTGGGGTTTCAAGATCATCCTGACGCTGGTGGCGCTCGACCTGTTACGCGGTGAACTGTTTCCCGGCTGACGCCCCCCGGAAATCTTCTAGGGTGCCAGTTGATCGGCTGATCGCATCCGTGCAAGCGTCCGGCGGGGCTTTGCATCGGGTCGGTCATGGAACTTCTGCTCATTGTGGTGCTGGGGATCTTCGTCGTTGTCCAGCAAAGCCACTTGTCCCGCTTCAATCGCCGCCTCGGCGAGATCGAGACCCGCCTCGCCCGCTTGAGCCCTGCGCCGGGCGATGCGTCCGTCGCAAAATCGGCCTGGCCCAAGGTGCAGGTCGAGACGCCGCTGGCTGAAAAGCCCGAGACAGTTGCCGAACCTGCACTTGCCGCCGAGGCTGCGCCGGCCGGGCCCGCGGCTCCAAAGGCGAGCAACTGGAGTGCCGGCTCGGGCTCCAAGGTGGCTGCGAGCGCGCCACCATCCTCGCCCCCGCCACCGCCGAAGGAACCGGCGGCGCCGATGGACTGGGAGCGCCTGCTCGGCGTCAACCTGCCGGTCTGGGGCGGCGCGGCCATGCTGGTCATCGCCGGCTTCTTCGTCGTCAACTGGGCGGTCGAAACCGGTTTCTTCACCCCGGCCATGCGCGTCGGCCTCTGCGGCCTCGCTGCCGCCGGCCTGCTGGCCGCCGCCTTCGTCGTGCGTATGCTCAGGATCGCCAATGGCGAGCGGATCGCGGCCGCGCTGGCGGCCGCTGCCGTCGCCACGGCTTATCTCACCGCCTTCCTCGCCTCGTCGGTGTTCGGCCTCGTCAGCGGCGGCGCGGCCTTTGGCGGCGCCATCGTCATCACTGTCGCCGCCATCGCCGTGTCGCTGATCTTCGGGCAGGCGGTAATGGGCGTCGGCCTGATCGGCGGCTATCTGGCGCCCTTTGTCGGCGGTGCTCTGGGGCCGTTCCTGCGCTGGCGCTGGGGCATCGACCTGGGACTGATGACGCTCTATCTCGTTGCCCTGCTGATCGGCACCATGGTGGTGGTGCGCTTGAAGGGCTGGTGGCGCGTCGGCCTCGCCGCGCTGGTGCCGCCCATGCTCTGGGCCATGGCGCTGCCGACCATCGACCAGTATCTCTTCGGCTCAATCTATCTCGTGGCACTGGCGCTCATCCCCGCCGCGGCCGTGTACGCGCCGATGGGCAGCACGCCCGACGAAAAGCCTGCGGCGACCGTGGTCAATGCCGGCTTCATCGCCGCCTTTCTCGGTTTCCTCCTTGCCGCCATCTTCGACCGGTTCGACCTGGCCTACCTTGTGGCGGTTGTCCTCTATTGTGCCGCCGGCTCGGGCCTCTCGGCGTGGAAGCCGGCAGAACACCGCGTGGCGGGGGTGTTCAGCCTGCTGACGGCTGTCGTCTATCTGGTGGTCTGGAGCGGCTTCCAGCCGGCCGGCTACCTGCTCTTCGCGCTCGTGCTGCTCGGCGTGATCCTCGCTGCCTCGCTCCGGCCGATGCTGCGCGGCAGCGTTACGCGCGCCCGCGCCGCGGAGGTGACCGGGGTCGCCGCCTTCGGCTTCATCACCCTGATGGTCAAACTCGACGGCTGGGGCGGCGCCCGCGATCTGCCTTACCTCTGGGCCGCGCTGGCGCTGCTCGCGGCCGCGGTCTTCGCCTGGGCGTCATGGCACACCTACCGGAAACATCGCGACAGCGGCGCCGACGCCGTCTTCGCGGCGGGGGCCAGCACCGGCCTGTCGCTGGCGCTCGGCCTCGTCCTCGACCCGGGGCTCTACGCCCTCACCGCCGCCCTGCAGGTCCTCGGCCTGTCGCTGGTCTTTTCCGTCTTCCAGACCAAGACCATCCGCGGCCTGGCGCTGGCCTATGTCGCGCTCTACGCCGTGCTCGTGGCCATCGGGCAGGGGTTCGCGACGACCCCGTTCATTCTCTACGAGGGGCAGGGGCTTTCGCCCTACATCCCCAGGACGCCGTTCGGCGAAGCGCCGATCACGCTGTTGCTGCTGCCGGCGATCGCTCTCCTCGCCGCCGCCACCGTCTTCGCCCGCGCCGCCTATGACCCGCTTGTGCGCGGCCTCGAATGGCTCGGCCTTGCCGTCGCCGCGGCAGGTCTCCACTTCCTCATCCTGCCGACGCTGCCGGACGAGCCCTACAGCCTCGCCTTCACGGCAGGGACGGCCTGGTACATCAGCCTGGCGGTGCTGGCACTCGCCGCGACCTTTGCCGGCGTGCAGCTCAAGCGCGCATCGCTGCGCGATGCCGGCGTCGCCATCGGCTTTGGCGTCACGGTCGCTCTGGCCATCTTCGCCGTCGCGCCGATCTACCAGTTCTGGCCGACCATGCTGATTCCCGGCCCGCCGGTGTTCAACATGGCAGCGCTGGCGCTGGGCGTGCCGGCGGTGATTTTCCTCGGCATGGCCTGGCTCCTCCGCCGCCATGGCGACCGCCAGCTGGCCATGGCCTTTGCCGGCATCGCCGGGGTCGTCGGCTTCACCCTGGTGCTGGTGCTGATCCGCCATTTCTATCACGGCGAAACCCTTAACGGCCCGACCTGGGTGTCGCCCGAGGGCGAACTCTACAGCTACTCGGCCGGCATGCTGATCTACGGCTTCGCGCTCCTGGCGCTGGGCGCCTGGGCCAGGAGCCAGGCCTTGCGCATCGGCTCGCTGCTGGTGGTGCTGGCGACCGTGGGCAAGGTGTTCCTCTACGACGCCAGCGGCCTCGACGGACTCTGGCGCGCCGGCTCGTTCCTCGGCCTCGGCATCGCCTTGCTGGCGGTGAGCTGGTTCTTCGGCAAGTTCGTCTTCGGCATCGGCCCCAAGGGCCTCTTCAAGCCCGTGGACAGACCGGCTTAGGCCCCGGCAAACCCGCGCCTTACCAACATTTAATGTTAGCGCCACCGTGCGGAAAGGCTCTGCGCATCACATATCGACGCCATCTGTTGAGAGACGTTCGATAGGAGAACTACTTGATGCGCTCAACCTTCCTTTCTCGCACCCGCAAGTGGATCGGCGCCTCGGCGCTTGCGATCCTCGTCGGCATCGGTGGCGGCACGGCCTTCCTCGCGGCATCCAGCCCGAGCGCCATCGCCCAGATCCAGCAGGCTGCGCAGATCACGCTTCCCGCTGAAGCCACCCCCAACAGCTTCGCCGACCTCGTCGAGGCCGTGAAGCCGGCCGTGGTCTCGATCGTCGTCGAAGGCGATGAGGGTGACCGCAACCTGCAGCGCGGCGGGCGCGAGTTCAACTTCCAGTTCCCCGACCTGCCCGAAGGCGACCTGCGCGACTTCCTCGAGCAGTTCGGCAACCAGTTCGGCCAGGGTCCCGGCGACCGCGGTCCCGGCCGTGGCGATCGCGGCGACAACGACCGTGCTCCGGCCCGCAAGTTCATGGCGGCCGGTTCGGGCTTTGCCATTTCGGCTGACGGCTATTTCGTCACCAACAACCACGTCGTCGAGAACGCCAGCAAGGTCACCGTGATCTTCGACAACGGTGACGAAAAGACCGCCACCGTCGTCGGCACCGACAAGCGCACCGACCTTGCCGTGGTCAAGGTCGACGGCGTCAACGACCTGCCCTTCGTCAACTTCGCCACCGAAGACGTGCGCGTGGGTGACTGGGTGGTGGCCGTCGGCAACCCGTTCGGCCTCGGCGGCACCGTGACCGCCGGTATCGTCTCGGCCCGTGGCCGCGACATCGCCGGTTCGGCCCAGGGCGACTTCCTGCAGATCGACGCTGCCGTCAACACCGGCAACTCGGGCGGCCCGGCCTTCAATTTGAAGGGCGAAGTCGTCGGCGTGAACACCGCCATCTTCTCCCCCAATGGCGGCAATGTCGGCATCGCCTTCGCGATCCCGTCCAACATCGTCAAGCAGGTCGCCAACCAGCTGATCTCCAACGGCACCGTCACCCGTGGCTATCTGGGCGTCGGCATCCAGGACGTCAGCCGTGACATCGCCGACAGCGTGGGCCTCAAGACCCCGCAGGGCGCTCTCGTCACCGAGCCGGCCGATGGCGGCCCGGGCAAGGCGGCGGGCATCAAGTCCGGCGACATCATCACCAAGGTCGATGGCAACGAGATCTCGAATGCTCTGGACCTGTCGCGCACCATCGCCGGCAAGGATCCGGGCACCGAAGTCGAGCTCACCCTGTGGCGCAACGGCAAGGAAGAGACGCTGAAGGTCACCCTCGGCAAGCTCGACGAAGCCGCTCCGGCTACCGAAGAGCAGCAGCCGGCCCAGCCCGAAGAGCCGGCCGCTCCCGCACCCTCGAGCGTCGGCGTCACCCTGGTGCCCAATGCTGACGGCGAGGGCCTGCTGATCCAGGACGTCGATCCGAGCTCGGTCGCTGCCGAGAAGGGCTTTGCCGTCGGCGACGCCATTCTCGAAGTCGACAACAAGGCGGTCGCCACGGCTGCCGAATTCGAAGACGCCATCAAGGCCGTCCAGGACTCGGGCCGCTCGACCGCGCTGATCAAGGCCGAGCGCAACGGCCAGGTCCGCTATCTCGGCCTGCCGCTCGACGACGCCACCAACTAACGTCTCCCGACGTTCGCCGGTCCCGGGTCCTCCCCGGGGCCGGCTTTTTTCGACGTTCCGGCGAAGGCCGTGATCCCGGAGCCCGTCCGCGTATTCCGGGCTCCGCGAATGCCGGGTCTTGGCAGCAGGATTGCGGCCTTCACCGGAACGGCGCTATCCCTTTCCTCACATTGGGGTGCTGCATGAAAATCCTGCTGATCGAGGACGACCGCGAAGCCGCCAGCTATCTGATCCAGGCGCTCGACGAGTCCGGCCATGTCACCCATCACGCCAGCGACGGCGAGACCGGTTACGCCATGGCCTCGAGCATGGATTACGACGTGCTGATCGTCGACCGCATGCTGCCGCGCCGCGATGGCCTCTCGATCATCGAGAG
>DASWWF010000147.1:0-4927 GCA_036401035.1 Devosia sp. | reverse complement strand
GTTGGCGACGAGATTGTCGGTGACGTCGAGCAGGGTGGAGACGAAGATCTTGTAGCAGGCGGTGCCTTCGCGCTGGATGGTCTCGCGATCGGCCTTGGGCGGCATCAGCTTGGGCACGAAAGCGCCCTTGGCGCCGACCGGAACGATGATGGCGTTCTTGACCTGCTGGGCTTTCACCAGGCCGAGCACCTCGGTGCGGAAATCCTCCGGCCGGTCCGACCAGCGCAGGCCGCCACGGGCAATGGGGCCGAAGCGGAGGTGCAGGCCCTCGACGCGCGGGGAATAGACGAAGATCTCGCGGAAGGGCTTGGGTTCGGGCAGTTCGTCGATCTTGCCGCAATCGAACTTCAGCGCCAGGGCCAGGCGGCGGTTGCCGGCGCCGTCACGCTGGTAGGCATTGGTGCGGACGACGGCCTCGACGAGGTTGAGGTAGCGCCGGATGATGCGGTCTTCGTCGAGCGATGTAGTGGCCTCAAGGGCGATCTCGATGGTTTTCCGCGCCGCATCGGCGGCCACCGCCCGGTCACCAGCGAACAGCGGGTCGTTCTCGGCGTGGAACAGGGTCACCAAAGCGGCGGCGACGTCGGCGTGGCCTTCAAGCACGCTGACGAGATAGTCGCGCGAAAAGGCGATGCCGATTTGCTTCAAATATTTCGTCAGGGCGCGGAGCAGTTCGACGTCGATCCAGCTGAGGCCGGCTTTGGCGGTGAGCTGGTTGAGGCCGTCGCTTTCGGCGGCGCCGCCCCAGACCGCGAGGATGCCCTGTTCGACGAGCGCGGGTTCGGCGAGGCCGACGCCGGGCGCCGTTTCCAGCACCATGTCATGCATCCAGGTCTCGCCGATGCCGTCCGGCGCGACGGTGTAGGTGGACTCGTCGATGACCCGGAAGCCGAAGTTTTCGAGCATCGGGACGCGGGCCGAGAGCGGGATCGGCGCACCGCGATGGTAGACCTTGAGGCCGAAGGCGCCGTCGCTGCCGTCGCGGGCGCCGAGCTTGATGGCGATGGCGCGGTCGTCAGGCAGACCGTTGATGATGCCGATATCGGCCAGCGCCTCGGCCGGCGTGTTGCGGGCCTGGTAGCCGGCGGAGAAGGCGTCGCGATAGGGCTCGACGAGGCCCTGGTCGTCGGTCAAGGCGGCGAGCTTGTCGCCAAAACGCAGGGTCAGTTCGGTGACGGCGTCTTCAAGGTCGTCGCGCCTGGGCCGCGGCGTCGGGCCGCCATTGCGGCCGATGATGAAGTGGACGCGGACGAGATCGCCTTCGGGGAAGCTCGGGTAATAGGCCGAGACGCGGCCCTCGTAGACGGTCTTCAAATACTCGCCGATACGGGCGCGCACGTCGCTGTCGTAGCGGTCGCGCGGCACGAAGACGAGGATGGAGACGAAGTTGTCGAAGCGGTCGATGCGCGAGAGCACCCTGACCCGTGGCCGGTCGATCAGGGTGGCGATGGTGGTGGCGAACTCGAAGAGCTGCTCTTCGTCGATCTGGAACAGTTCGTCGCGCGGATAGGAATCGAGCGCATTCATCAGCGCCTTGCCGGCGTGACCAGCCGGATCGAAGGCGGAGCGGCGCATCACCTCGGAAATCTTGCGCCGGATCAGCGGTACCTCGGTATGCGGCGTCGCCATGGCCATGGAGGTGAACAGGCCGATGATGCGGAGTTCGCCGGTGACTTCGCCGAGGTCGCCGTAGAGCTTGACCCCGACATAGTCCATGTGGCTGCGGCGGTGGACGCGAGCGCGCACATTGGCCTTGGTGACCATCAGCGGCTCAGGACCCCTGAGAAACTCGACATGCTGCGGGGTCATCTCGACATAGTCGGCGCCCGAGCGCAGGAAGCGAGCCTTGGGGTCTTCGAGCACGCCGACGCCGCTATCGGGCACCGGTTCGAGGGTCGAGCCTTCGAGCCGATATTCGCGCATGCCCAGGAAGGTGAAATTGTGCTCGGCCAGCCAGCCGAGGAAATGCATGCCCTCGGCCACCTGCTGCGGCGGCGCCTTGGGCGGATGGTCGTGCCACTGCTGAATGACCTGGCGCACCCGCTCGAGCATGGGACGCCAGCCGGCGACGACGCGGCCGACATCGGTCAGCACCGAGTTGGTCTCGGCGATCAGCGCCTCGCGGGCGGAGTCCGAAGGCAGCGGGTCGATCTGGATGTGCAGGAAGCTTTCGAGCCGGCTGCCCGGCTGCGGCATTTCGAGCACGCGATAGGTCTGCGGGTCGAATTGCAGCGTCGGGTGGGCGAGGAAGCGGATGGTGCCGCCGATGGCCCGCACCGCAGCCAGCACGCTGTCGACGATGAAGGGCATGTCGGCCGAGAAGATCTCGATGATTTCCGGGTGGCCGGGACCCTCGGCGGGCATGAAATAGATGCGGTGGTTGGCCAGTTCGCGCTTGCCCAGCCGCGAATAGGATTTCCGGAACAGCGCCTCGAGCATGTCGGCCGAATGCGCCTTCAGATCCTCCGGATCGGTGGACTCGACGGCGGCGCGCAGGAAGCGGGCAAAGCTCGGCTCGGTATTGAGCAGCACCTGGGCGCGGGCGAGCAGATCCGTGCGCGTCTCGATGAATGGCGCCTCGTTCACCTCTACCGTCCCCCGCCGCAAAGCACTGCCACAGAGAGTGCGTTGCACCGCTTCACTTGTCGAGTGGCATCACCCATGCGGTGTAAGACCTTGCTAGCGCTTGCCTGTCATAGTCAGGCGACGTGACCGTGACACCGGATATGACCGACACCACCCCCATAGAACCATCGCCGACCGATTTGCGATCCATCCTGCGCACGGGGCTTTCCCGTTCGCTGGCGTCGCTGCTGATCAAGGTGGCGACGGCGGGCCTCACCTATGTGATGTATGTGGTGATGTCGCGCCTGATGGGCGAAGCGGAGTATGGCTATTTCGCCTTCGGGCTCAGCCTTGCCACCGTGCTGGCCATCGGCGCCAATTACGGGCAGCAGACGGCGATCCTGCGCTATTGGCAGGAAGAGAGCGTCGGCGGGCGGCCCGAGCGGGCGCTGCAGGCGCTGCGGGCAGGTGGGGCGATCTCGGTGATTGCCGGGCTGTTCGTGACGCTGGCGCTGCTGGTGGTGAGCTTTTTCGTCCAGCTTTTCGGCGAAGCAGCCAGGCCGGTGGCGCATCTTTATGCGGCGGCGGCGCTGATCCTGCCGATGGCGCTGGCCGAATATTGGGGCGCGGCGGTGCGGGCGCAGGGGTCGGTCTGGACCTCGCAGGTGCCGCGCGACATCCTCTGGCGGGTCGCGGCGCCGCTGACGGTGGTTGGCATTTATGCGGTGGGTCAGCCGGTCACTGGCTGGCAGGCGCTGCTGATCACCGCCGTGACGCTCGCGCTGGCGCTGGTGCTGCAGTACTTCTGGGCCGAGCGGCGGGGCTATGAGATCGCGGCCGGCACCCAAGGCGTCGGCGACTACTGGAAAGAGCGCAAGGCGGCGAGCCGCTGGTTCCTGCTCGGCACGGTGATCGACAGCGCCGCGCTCAACATGGATACGATCTTTGTGGGGCTCCTGGTGGCGCCCGAGGCGGCGGGAACCTATTTCAACGCCTTCCGCACGGCGGGCCTCCTCACCCTCTTCATGTTCGCGCTGACGCTGGTGCTCGCCCCGATGGTGGCGCGGCACTACCATGCGGGAGAAATGCGCAAGGCGCAGGCGGTGACTGCACTCTGCGCCTGGGCGGGGTTCGTGTTCTCGCTGGCGGTGTTCGTCGGCTTCTACTTTTTCGGCGACCTGCTGCTGTCGCTGTTCGGCGGCACGCATCGGGACGGCTGGCTGATCCTGATGCTGCTTTCGGTGGGGCTGCTCTTCGACGCCGCGACCGGACCATCGCGGATCGTGATGATGATGACCGGGCATGAGCGCGACTATGTGCGCGTCTTCGGCTCGATCCAGGTGGTGGGCATGCTGGTACAACTCGCCGTGATCCCGATCTGGGGTCCGCTGGGCGCCGCGGTGGTCAACATGATCGCCCGGATCGTCAGCCAACTGGCCATTGCCTGGTGGAGCCGGCGCCATATCGGCATCGACACAACCCTGCTCGGCGGGTTCCGGGTCAACAAGATGGTGGACGGCCCGCCCGTCCGGTGAGCTTGACGATTTCGCTCCCCGGGGAATAGAACCGCCCGTTACTCTCACTCAATTCGGAGTTGGATACCTCAGGCTATGGCCAGAACGCTTTACGACAAGATCTGGGACGACCATCTGGTCGGCACGAACGAGGATGGCACCGGCATCCTCTATATCGACCGTCACCTCGTGCACGAAGTGACGAGCCCGCAAGCGTTCGAGGGTCTTCGAATTAACAACCGCAAGGTGCGCCATCCCGAGCGCACCCTCGCGGTGGTCGACCACAATGTGCCCACGACCGACCGCAACCTGCCCAATCCCGACCCGGACAGCGCGATCCAGATCGCCACGCTGGCCGAGAACACCAAGGATTTCGGCATTGAATATTACGATCCGTTCGACCGGCGGCAGGGTATTGTCCACATCGTCGGGCCGGAGCAGGGTTTCACCCTGCCGGGCATGACTATCGTCTGCGGTGACAGCCATACCTCGACGCATGGCGCCTTCGGGGCGCTGGCGCATGGCATCGGCACGTCGGAAGTCGAGCATGTGCTCGCCACGCAGACGCTGATGCAGCAGAAGGCCAAGAACATGCTGGTGCGTGTCGACGGCCAGCTGCCCCCCGGTGTGACTGCGAAAGACATCATCCTCGCGATCATCGGCGAAATCGGTACGGCGGGCGGCAACGGCCACGTCATCGAGTTCGCCGGCGAAGCCATCCGCTCGCTGTCGATGGAAGGCCGCATGACGGTCTGCAACATGACCATCGAGGGCGGCGCCCGCGCTGGACTCATTGCTCCGGATGAAAAAACTTTCGAATATGTGAAGGGCCGTCCGCGTGCTCCCAC
>DASWWF010000146.1:0-3964 GCA_036401035.1 Devosia sp. | reverse complement strand
TTCGGCGATCGTCCCGAGCGGAGTTTTCTCGGCGCTGCATGCTTCGCGGCTCGACGGCAGCACGGTAGCGCAGCTACGCGCCCAGGTGGCCACACTCGGCGATGAGGCCAAGCGCATGCGGGCGGAAAACAACCTGCTGCTGCAACGCTTTGACCGTGCCGAAGAGTCCAACAAGGAAGCCGTGCGGCGCATCGGTGCGCTCGAAGTCAGCATGCCCAACGCTATCGAAACCCGCAGCGGCAGCGCCGGACCGGGCATCGACCGCATGCCGACCGCCTCGATCGGCGAGAACGCCATCAGCTTTGATGCCCAGGGCGGTTCGGTGAGCGTGGTGCGCAAGCCTCTGGTGCAGGACGCCCCGCCCGTCGAGCAGATGCCCGATGCCGTCGCGCCGGTCACCGATGCCTCGGCCTTCGGCCTGGCGCTGGGTTTTCCGATCGCCCCCGACGACGCCGAAGCGCAGTGGCAGAGCCTCGCCGCCAAGGTCGGCACCCTGCTGCTCGGCCTCGCGCCGCTGTTGCAGGATGTCGATGGGGAAGAGGGCAAGATCATCGTCGCCGGACCGGTGACCGACCGGGCGCAGGCCGAACAGCTCTGCGTCCGCATGGACCGGGTCGGGATTCCATGCGAACCCAAACCCTTCCAGGGCGAACCGCTGCCGCTCCTCAACTGAGCGGGCAAATCTGCGTCGGCCACAATGTTGGTTGACTCATGGGGGGCGATGGCTATGTTCCGCGCCACCTCCGGGCGCCCGTAGCTCAGTGGTAGAGCATCCGACTTTTAATCGGATGGTCCCGGGTTCGAATCCCGGCGGGCGTACCACACCATCCCTTTTCTCCGCGATCCGAACCGATGCCCCATCTCGGGCGTTTCCCTTTCCAATACCTCGGAAAGGACACGGCCATGGCAGAAAAGCAGAACCGACCCGGACGTTTGACCAACCCGCCGCAGCACAGTCTTGGCGCCTATGGCGAGGGCATTGCGGAGGAGCGGGCGCCCGATGGGTTGCCGACGCGGGCCGACCCGCATCCGCCGGAAGAAGAGAACCCCTATCGCGCTCCCCATCCGGGCGGCGTGCATTCCAAACACGACATCAACCGGGTCAACGACGCGGTGACCGATGGCTTCCCCAAGCCGCGGCCGCAGAACGCCGAGACCGGCAAGCCGACCACGCCGGGAAGCTGAATGCCGGCAACCGTTTGGCTGTAGGAAAGTTGAATACTCAGATGCGGCGCGTGCCAATCGGACGCGACGGAGAAGGGAAACAGCACGATTTTTCCGGTTTCTCGTGCTGGCCAACGAAACGGCAGACGAGTCCCTTACCTGTCCGCGCCGCATCGTCCCCTAATTGGCGAGCGTAACCACCAGCGCCCCGCGCCGCGTGGCGACGATGGTGTGCTCATATTGGACCGTCAGCGCCGACGGGCGGGCGACCAGCGTCCACTCGTCTTTGGGGTCCTTCTGTTCCGCCGAACGACCGCCCAATGACAGGAAAGGTTCGACCGTAAAGACGAGCCCGTCAGCGATGCGGCGGCGCTCGGAGCGGTCCGGCCAGGTCGGGATTTCGCCCGGCTCATCGTGCAGGCTGTCGCCGACGCCGTGGCTGGCGAGGTTGCGGATCAGTGAATAGCCGTTCTTGCTGGCAAAGGTGCCGATAGCCATGCCCACGGCCGCCAGCGGCGCGCCGGACTTGACGGCACGGATGCCCTCCCACATGGCGCGCTTGCCGTCGCGGCAGAGCTTTTCCAGGGTCGGGTTGCTGTCGGGCACGACGAAGGACGCACCCGTATCGGCGAAGACGCCATCCTTGACCGCCGAGACGTCGATATTGACGAGGTCGCCGGCCTGGATGACGCGCGGCCCAGGAATGCCGTGGGCGATCTCTTCGTTGACCGAAATGCAGGTGGCGCCCGGGAAATCGTAGGTCACGATCGGCGCCGACTGCGCGCCGTTCTCGTCAAGGATCCTGCGCCCGATCTCGTCGAGTTCGAGCGTGGTCATGCCCGGCTGCAAGGCCGCCGCCATGGCGTCGCGGGCGACGGCGCAGATGCGGCCAATGGCCTTGAGCTTTTCGAGATCGGCTTCGCTGGTGATGGTCAAGCGGCTCAGGCCTTCATGCGGTGGTAGGCGGCGAGGAGTCCTTTGGTCGAGGAATCATGGCCGTCGGATTTCGCCGTGCCTTCGACCTTGGGCAGCAGCGCCTTGGCGAGCTGCTTGCCCAGTTCCACGCCCCACTGGTCATAGGAGTTGACGCCCCAGATGGTGCCCTGGACGAACACCTTGTGCTCGTAGAGCGCGATCAGGCTGCCGAGGATTTCGGGGGTCAGTTTGGGATAGATGAGGGTGTTGGACGGGCGGTTGCCCGGGAACATCTTGTGCGGCGTCAGCGCCTTGATCTTGTCCTTGTCGAGGCCCTGAGCCTTGAGCTCGGCCACGACCTCTTCCTTGGTCTTGCCCAGCATCAGCGCCTCGGACTGCGCGAAGCAGTTCGCCACCAGCTTGGCGTGGTGCGGCGGCAGTTCCTCGTGCGGCTGCGCAGCGACCAGCAGATCCACCGGGATCACGTCGGTGCCCTGGTGGATCAGCTGGTAGAAGGCGTGCTGGCCGTTGGTGCCCGGCTCGCCCCAGATGATTGGGCCGGTAGGATAGTCCACCGCCTTGCCGTCGAGGGTCACCGACTTGCCATTCGATTCCATATCCTGCTGCTGCAGGTAGGCGGCAAATCGCGAGAGACGCTGATCGTAGGGCAGGACGGCGTGGGTCGAGAAGCCCCAGGCATTGCGGTACCAGACGCCGAGCAGGCCCATGATCACCGGCAGGTTCTTGTCCAGCTTGGTCTTGAGGAAGTGCTGGTCCATCTCGTAGGCGCCCTTGAGGAACGCCTGGAAACTGTCGAAGCCGACGGCGATGGCGACCGGCAGGCCGATGGCCGACCAGACCGAATAGCGGCCGCCGACCCAGTCCCAGAAACCGAAGATGCGGTCGGACTTGATGCCGAAGTCGGCGCAGGCCTTGAGGTTGGTCGAGAGCGCGGCGAAGTGATCCGGCACGGCCGCATCGCCGAGCGCCTTGGCGATCCAGGCGCGGGCGGTGCCGGCATTGGTCATGGTCTCGTCGGTCGTGAACGTCTTCGACGCGACAATGAACATCGTCTTTTTGGGGTCGAGGCCCTTGAGGGTGTCGTGGATATGCGCGCCGTCGACGTTCGAGACGTAGTGCACGCGGAGGTCGGGGCGGGTGTAGGGGGCGAGGGCGAGGGTCACCATGGCGGGGCCGAGGTCCGAGCCGCCGATGCCCATGTTGACCACGTCGGTGAACTGCTCGCCGGTGGCGCCGCGGATGGCGCCGGAGCGGACGGCGTCGGAAAAGTCCTTCATCGCGGCGAGGACCTTGCGGACTTCGGGCATCACGTCGACGCCGTCGATCTTGACCGACTTGTCGCCCTGGTAGCGCAGCGCCATGTGCATGACGGCGCGGTCTTCGGTCGAGTTGATGTGCTTGCCGGCCCACATGTCCTTGCGGCGGCCTTCGAGATCGGCGGCCCGGGCGATCTCGAACAGTTTTTCCATCACCGCTTCGTCGATGCGGTTCTTGGAGTAATCGAGCAGGATCGAGCCTGCCGACACCGAGAAGCGCTTGAAGCGGTTCGGATCGAGCGCGAACTGCACGCGCATGGGCTCGGCCTCGAGGCGCTTCCGGTGCTTCATCAGCGAATTGAGGAGCGACTTGCGAGACGTGGCCATGGCGATTTCCTCTAGTTCGGCGGCAGGTCGCCCTGCGACCATTGCGCGCGCGTTTGTGCCGCAAAATCGGCGAATCCGCCAGCCTCAATCGCCGCACGGCAGCCCCGCACCAGCTCCTGATAATAGGCCAGGTTGATCTGGCTGAGGATCATGGCGCCGAGCATCTCTTCGGTGCGGATCAGGTGGTGCAGATAGGCGCGGGAGAAGCGCCGGCAGTTGAG
>DASWWF010000145.1:0-2364 GCA_036401035.1 Devosia sp. | reverse complement strand
CTGAGGCCCTCGACGTCCCGGAGCACGAACACCATCCTGAACCCCTCCGGCAATTCGTCTGTAATGGCTTCCAGAGCCTCTCGCATTTCCATGCGCATCACCTCGCTATCGGCGGAAGGGGGGACGAGGGAGAAAGGCGCGTTCGCAAAGGCCACGCCGCCCTGTTGGTCCAGCTCATCGAGTTCGGTAATCTCGACGCCGGGCCGTCGCCGTCGCTTGCGGCTCAGCGCCTCGTTGAGCGCGATCCGGGTCAGCCACGTCGAGAATCGGGACTCGCCGCGGAACGTATCCAGCCGGGTGAATGCCTTGACGTAAGTGGCCTGAACGATGTCCTCGGCTTCCGCATCATTGCGCAGCACCGAACGGGCCACACGGAAAAGGCGCCGGTTGTTGCGCTTGATCAGGGTCCGGATGGCGTTTTCGCCGCCCAGCCGTGCCAGGTCGACAAGCTTGTCGTCGGTGTCGGTTTCGGTCTCGCCTTGGGATCGCAGGACAGCCAGTTGCATTGCACTCTCCTCAGGTTTTCGCCGGATGCACAACGCCCTGGGCGAGGATGTCGGCGACCGCCGGCAGGTTCGCCAGCGCGACGTCAGGCGGCAGCGTCAGGTCAGCGTCGGCGAGGTAGTCGGGCTCCATCGCCGGCGGGCTGCCGACGACGATCCGGCCCACCATGCCGGCATGTTCGTGGGGTAAGCAGTAGTAATCATACACCCCCTCCTCGGTGAAGGTGAGGGAGAACGACTGGTCCGGCAGCAGGTAGTCCGAGTCCCACGGCGTCGCGGTTTCGGGAATGCGGCGGGACCGGTCGAAAAGGGTCGGATGGTAGGCGGTGGTGGTGTGCGCATTGCCGGGGTCACGGTTGGTCCATCGCACGGTCTGGCCCGGCTGGATATGGACACCGACCGGATCGAACCAGACATGCGCGCCGCTGCTGTCGCCCTGCATTGCGATCTCGATGGGCTCGACGGCGATCGCCAGCGATGGGCCGAGCAGGAAGGCGGCGAGAGAGCCGCCGCCGACCTCGAGTGCACGCCTGCGCGTGAGGCTCATTTCGCGACCCGCGCTTCGTCGGCCGCGGGCACGTGCCAGAGCACGACATGGACATGCGGCTCTTCCACGCCCGGGTGCCCGGCATTGTAGTAGACGTCGACGTGATCGACATTGCCGCCCGGCGCCGCGAGGTCCTCGAAGCGCTTGTCGGGGTTCAGGTCCTTGATCGGCAGCATGTAGATGGTGCTGACCAGCGCGCCATCGTGGTCATAGGCAAGGAAGGGACCGGCGGGCAGGGTAGCCGGGTCGACATAGAGCTGACCCATGCCCGGCAGGAAGTCCGGCAGCGGCACCAGCGTGCTGACCGCCGCAAACGCGCCGGCGGGCGGCGACTTGGCAACATCGGCCGGAACATCATGGGCCAGGGCCGGCAGCGATCCGGCAAGCATCAGGGCCGCAACGACAGCGAGGGTTCTCACTTACATCTCCTTTGGTTGAGCAGCGGGCGCATTCCCGTCGCATCAATCCATTGGATGGCGAGGCCAGGGAAAGGTTCCCGGCCCCGCGCTATGCGGTGCCGCCGACGAGGCTCCCACAGTCGCGGAGGAACCGCGCCAGGTCGGGTTCCATGACCTGGGAGGCCGCGCCGATCGTGCTGTACCATCGGCGTCGGCGTTGCGTCATCTCGGGCCAGTCGGACATCAGCCCCAGCATGCGAATGGCAAAGACATCGACCACGCAGGGCAGCGCGGAGCCGTCCTTGAGGAGCTTGTCGTAGGAATAGGCCCCGATCGGTTGCTCGACGGCCTCACCCCACACCCCAGCTTCCTCGAAGGCTTCCTGCGCGGCGGCTTCCACCGCCGACAGGCCTGCCATTGGCCAGCCCTTGGGCAGCAGCCAGTTGCCGCTGATCCGCGAGGTGATCAGCAGCACATCGACCCCGGCTTCCGCCGGCCGCCAGGCCAGCGCGGCAACCTGCCGCGCTGGCTCGACGCTGTCGATTTCGATGCGTTCCGTCGGCTCAGGCCGCGGCGGCACGAAGGACTGGATCGTCACTTGCGGCCCCCGACCACCGGCTTGCGCTGGTTGGCCAATTCCGACACCGAGCTGGCGCCCGTGTCCTTGGACTTGATCTGCTTGGGTTTCTTGAGTTCGCGGTTGCCGTTTCTCTTGGCCATTGTCTGCTTGCCTTGTCTCATGCCGGCCCCGTGCGCAGCTGCAGCGAACGGGCGCGGATGGTCCGCGGCCGTACGCGCAAAGGCTCACGTCAGCCCGGCGTATTGGATTTATGGATGTGACGAAGGGTCCTGGTCCGGCTCTTGCGCTATGGCAGGTAACCAGACCAGGCTAACGGCCTACGAGGAGGCCCGCCTG
>DASWWF010000144.1:0-8030 GCA_036401035.1 Devosia sp. | reverse complement strand
CTGCCGGACATCGCCTTCGCCGTCAGCGAGAACCGCACGGATGCATTGCTCGCGGGGCTGGACGAAGGCTCGCTCGACCTGGCGCTGATCGCCTCGCAGCCACCCGGCGGTGGGCCGAAGCTGGCGCTTGACCCACTGTTCCGCGACAGTTTTGTGCTGGCCACCGGGCCGATCGATGAGACGCTGGAACCGGTGGCGCTCACGGCTATCGACACTGATCGCATGCTCCTGCTCGACGAGGGGCACTGCTTCCGCGACCAGGCGCTGGCGGCTTGCGGGCTGGACGGGTCCGCGGGCAAGACCTTTGCGGCGACATCGCTCTCGACCATCGTCGAGTTCGTCGCCAGCGGCCAGGGCCTCACGCTCTTGCCGGAACTCGCGCTGCGCAAGGAGGCCACGGGCCGTATCCAGGTGCATCGGCTCGCCGCGCCCGGCGCCGGCCGCATGCTGTCGCTCTGCTGGCGCGGGGGCTCGCCGTTCGAGGCGGTCTACCACGAGATCGGCCGCAGCATCCGCCGCACGCGCGAAAGCGGATGATCGGGCCTTGATTTCGCTCTAGAGTCCCGGCATCTGCCCGGCGGGGTACCGGGCACCGAGGGGACATGGCGCGCCAGCCGGCCAGCAAGATCGCGACGAAACCGACGCGCCAGCGCGCGGCGGCGAAGCCTGCCGTGCCGCCCAAGAAGGAGCGCGTCCGCCTCACCCATGTCGAAGCGGCCTCGACGCGGCTCAGGACCGTGCTGCTCAACTTCGCCTTCGTCGCCGCTTTCCTCGTCATCGTGCCGGTGATCGTCAGCCAGTTCTGGCGCAACGAGGTAATGATCATGCCCGTGCCGGTGCCCGAGGCGCTGGCGGATGTGGGGCTGACGCCGGAAGTGGCCGCCAACCGCATCTGGGACGGCATCCGCGACGCGACGCTGCGCGCCAATACCTCGAAGTCCACGGTGACCGCCCTGCCCGACGCGCAGCGGATCGAGTTCTCGCTGCCCGAATCCGGCTTCTCGATGGAGTCGCTGATCCAGCAGACCCGCGCCTTCTTCCACGCCTACCAGACCCGGATCAGCGGCGAGTTCACCTGCTCGGACCCGGCCTGCGATCCCAAGGGCATGCGCCTGCGGCTGCGGGTGTTGCGCGACACGGCCAAACTCATCGACCTGCCACCGATCGGCGACACGCCGTTGCGCGACTACTTCACCGCCGCGGGGGTGCAGGTGCTGACGGTGCTCGACCCCTTCGTCGCCATCGCGTCGATTGCCGACACCGAACCGCAGCGTGCCACGGTGCTGGCGCAGAACCTCATTCGCCAGCATCACCCGGACGCCAAATGGGCACATGTGCTCATCGGCATCATGAAGTCGAAGGACAGCGACCTCGACAGCTCCATTGCCGAGTTTCGCGAAGCGCTAAAGCTCGATCCCGACTTCTTCATCGCCCGCCGCAACCTGGCGATGCGGCTGGTCACGGCGAAACGGCTGGACGAGGCCAATGCAGAATTCGCCGTGCTCTCCAAGAAGTGGCCGAACGACCCTGAGATCACCGCAGGGCTCGGCGAACTGGCCTATGCACAGCAGCGCTATGACGAAGCCGGCCTGCTCTACGCCAGGGCAGAAGCGCTCGATCCGCGCCAGCCGCTCTACGTGGCGCGACGGGGGGACGCAGCGCTGGCCAAGGGCGATGCCGAGACCGGTATCGCCGAACTGCAGCGGGCGCTGCGCATGGATCCGAGCTTTGCGCCGGCCATGGGGTCGCTCACCGCCTACTATTTCAACAAGGGCGACTTCAGCGCCGCGGCGCCGCTGCTCGCCGACTATGCCGAAATCGAGCCCGACAATGCCCAAGCGCAGACCATGTATGGCCAGGTGCTGCGCCTGAGCGGCGACAACGAAACGGCACTGGTGCACCTGAGCAAGGCGCTCGACCTGGAGCCGCGCAACCTCGAGGTCGCCGACATGGTGGCAGGGACCTACATGTCGCTCGGCGACCTCCCCAAGGCCGAGCAGGTCTACCAGCAGATGGCGCTGACCGACCCGAAGCGCGCCGAGACCTTCGCGGCGCTGGGTACGGTCAACTCGTTCATGACCCGCTTCGACGCCTCGCTCGAAAACTGGCGGAAGGCGGCAGCGCTGGAGCCGGAGAATGCCGTCTACGCCGCCGGCATCGGCGAGTCGCTTATGTATGCCCGGCGCTACAACGAGGCGTTGGCCCAGTTCGAGGCCGCCGAGGCGCTCGACCCCAAGCGGCCGGAGACCTGGTCGTTCAAGGGAGCGACGCTCAAATATCTCGGCCGCAACGCCGAAGCGATCGCGGCGCTGAAGACCTTCCTCGACCTGTCGGACGGCAAGATGTTCTACGGGCCGCTGCGCGAAATCGCCGAGGGCGACATCGCCACGCTCGAGGCGGAGGCGCAGCCATGAGCGAGGGGCCGGTCAAGCCGATGAGCCTGCCGGGCATCGAGGAATTCTCCAAGATGCTGCGCACGATGTTCATCAACATCGGCTTTTTCGCCGCCACGCTGCTGGCGATCCCCTCCATCGCCAGCCAGTTCACCCGCTCGGCCATCGTCATCGACCCGATCGCCGTGCCGGCGGCGATGGTGACGCAGGGGCTGACGCCCGAAGTCGTCGCCAACCGCATCTGGGACGGGCTGCAGGAATTCGCCGCCACCGCCTCGGCCAACCGCGAGACGATTGCCGCGATCCCCGACAGCCAGCTCATCGAGTTTTCGCTGCCCGATGCCGGCATTTCGATCGACTCGATCTTTGCCCAGATCCGGCAGTTCTTTCAGATCTACGAAACGCGCATCAGCGGCGAATATGTCTGCGCCACCGCCGATTGCGCACCCGAAGGCATGCAGCTGCGGCTGCGGGTGGTGCGACAGAGTTCGGACGTCATCGACCTGCCCGCAATGGGTACCAGCAGCGAGCGCGACTACTACCGCGAGGCGGCCGCCGGCATCTACGCCATCATCGATCCCTACGTAGCAATCGCCGCGCAGGCTGAGTCCGCTCCCCTCAAGGCCGCCACACTGGCGCGTGGGCTGATCCTCGAGGGATCAAAGGACGCCAAGTGGGCGCACAACCTCGTCGGCGATATCGAACTCAACGGCGGCGATGCGACGACGGCGCGGCTCGAATATGAAGCCGCCCTTGCCATCGACCCGGACTTCCACACCGCTCGCGCCGGCCTCGCCAAAGCGCTGCTGGTCAGTGGCGACAATGAGGGCGCGCTGGCCCAGCTCGCCGATCTCGAACGGCGCTCGCCGGGCAATGTGCTGGTGCCGGTCGGCCGGGCGCAGGTCGCCATGGTCGGCGGCAACACGACCGAAGCCGTAACGCAATTGAAGCTGGCCACCGAAGCCGACCCGATCAATCCGAACTACCTGACCACCGCCGGCAAGCTCGAACTCGAAGCCGGCAACTTCGATGCGGGCGTGGCCCACCTCAACGAGGCGCTGGCGATCGATCCGTCCTTCGGCGGCGCCCTCGACCTCCTCGCCGATGCCCAGTGGCAAGCAGGCAATCAGGAAGCATCGGAGACGCTCTACCGGCAATGGCTGGCCTTCGAGCCCGACAATGCGCAAGCCCGCGGACAGCTCGGCATCGTGCTGCAGGCGCAGCAGAAGTACGACGAAGCGCTGGCCGAGCTGCAGCTCGCCTACAATGCGGGCGAGCGCGGCATGGTCGAAGTCATGCGGGCCACCACCCTCTTCAGCCTGCATCGCTATGACGAGGCCGCGGCAGCCTTCGAGGCACTGGCCGCCGCCGAACCGGCCAACGCCCAATACGCGACGCTGCTCGGCAAGGCGCAGGAACTGCTCGGCGAACGGCAGAACGCCATTGCCACCTACGACCGCTATCTCGCCGCCGCGCCAGCCGACGACCCCGCCCGTGCGGGGATCGAGGCGAAGCGCGCGACACTGATCAAAACCCCGTAGAAAACAGGGCGTAGCGGCCGCCAACGGCTCTGATAAGCTCTTGGCCTGCCTAGACCATCGCGCGTTCGGGGGGACGCCCATCCATGGCCCGCAAACCAGCCGCCAAAGCCGCGCCCGCCAAGCCGGAGCGCGACCCCATCACCCTGCCCGAAGCGGCCTCGTTCACCAGCGACGTTCGGACCCTGGCGGTCAACGTCACCATCCTTCTCGCCATCGTGCTGGTGGTGCCGGTGATCGTCACGCAGTTCTGGCGCAGCCAGGTGGTGATCGAACCGATCGCCGTCCCCGGGGGCCTCTCGGAAACCGGCCTCACCGCCGAGATCGCCGCCGGGCGGCTGTGGGACGGGATCGAGGCCGTATCGGCGTCGGCGGGTACCGCCAAGGCGACCGTGGTATCGATCCCCGAAAGCGCCAAGGTGGATTTCGCTATCCCCGACTCCGGCCTCTCGATCGATAGCCTCGTCTACTATGTGCGGCAGTTCTTCCACGTCTACGAGACCCGGGTCAGCGGCGAATTCCGCTGCGCCGATCCATCCTGTGCGCCGGAGGGCGTGACGCTGCGCATCCGGGTGATCGACGACGACGTCAACCTCATCGACATGCCCGCGCGCGGCGACAAGAGCGAGGACACCTACTTCCGCGAAGCGGCGGCCGAGGTGCTGTCCTACCTCGATCCGTTCACCGCGCTGGCGGCCGTCTCCACCACCGACCCGGCCCGCGGCAAGGTGCTGGCGCGGCGCTTGATCCGCACCAACCATCCCGACGCCAAATGGGCCTACAACCTGCTCGGCACGCTACTGAACAATGACGGCGACACCGACGGCGCCATCGAGCAGTTCAACGCGGCGCTGGCGATCGACCCCGACTTCGCGCCGGCCCTCGCCAATCTCGGCAGCGCCCTGCTGGCCAAGCAGGATCTGCCGGGCGCGAAGTCCGCCCTGGATCGCGTCCTCGCCCGCAACAAGGACGATGTCTATGCGCTGCAGGGCTATGCCGACCTGACGCTGGCGCAGGGCGGCAGCGCCGACGAGGCGGTGAAATACTTGCTGCAGGCATCCAAGGTTCGCCCCCTGCCCCCGTACTACATCAACCTGGCCGGCAACGTGATGCTGAACGCCGGCAGGCAGGACGAGGCCATCGGCTATTTCCGGCAGGCGCTCGAGGTCGACCCCGGCGACCAGCTCGCGCTGGCCATGCTGGGCGCGCTCTACGGTATTGCCGGCAAGTTCGACGAAGCCGAGCGCGTCTATCGCGCCGCCGCCGATTTTGCGCCCACGAACGCCGAAATCCTCGCCGACCACGTCTCGCTCCTGCGCGTCGTGCAGAAATTCGACGAAGCCCTGGAGAAGGCGCGCGTGGCAATATCGCGCGACCCGGACAATCCCCGCTACCACGCCCTGACGGCCAAGGTGCTGATGGACCTGGCGCGCTATGACGAGGCACTGGTGGAACTGGCCGAGGCCCAGCGTCTGCGCCCGGACGATCCCGAAGACATCACCACTCTCGCCGACATCCTGCGCCTGCAGGGCAAGACCGCTGAGGCGATAGCGGCTTACAACAAGGTCAAGGCCATGGTGCCCGCCGACGACGACTTGGCGCGGATGGCCGACGCCTACCTGACGCTGCTGGGTGCCGCGTCCGCTACGCCTGAGGTGCAGCCCGGCGCGGCGGCATCGACCCAGCCGTAAAGACGATCAGCGACAGCCAGATGAGGCCGAAGCTGATGATCCGCACCAGGTTGAGGTGCTCGCCGAAGATCACGATGGCGAGCACGAAGGCGATCGACGGCGCGATATATTGCAGCATGCCGATGGTGGTGTAGCGCAGCCGCTGCACCGCGAAGGCAAAGAGCAGCAGCGGCGCGGCGGTGCCCGGACCGGTCATCAGCAGCCAAAAGGCAGTCGCCGGATCGGCATGGGCGCCGAGGCCCTCGGTGGCAAAGCTCCAGATCATGTAGCCGATGACCAGCGGGGAGAGCAGCAGCGTTTCGACGAAGAGCCCGGTGGTCGAACCGACCGACACGGTCTTGCGCACAAAGCCATAGACCGCAAAGGTGATGGCGAGGCTGACGGCGATGAACGGGAAGTTCCCCAGCCCCCAGGCCTGGATGACCAGCGCGACGATGGCGATGCCGATGGCGATGGTCTGCATGCGGTTCTGCCGCTCGCCGAGGAAGATCATGCCCAAGGCGACATTGATCATCGGGTTGATGAAGTAGCCGAAGCTGGCTTCGAGCACCTGTCCGGTTTCGACGGCATAGATGTAAATGAGCCAGTTGCACGCCAGCAGCACGGCCGAGAGCGCGAGCGAGCGCACCGTCTTCCAGTCGCGGAATGCAGCGCGAACTTCCGGCATGCGGCGGCTGACCGCGACGATCACGCCGACGATGAGCAGCGACCAGAACGTCCGTTCGGCCACGACGCCGACCGAGCCGACATGTTCGACCTGCTTGAACAGGAGCGGCAGGAAGCCCCACAGCACATAGGCCGCGAGCCCTGCCGTCAGTCCGGCGCGGCGGTTCTCTTCAGAAATGGGGGCAGTGTTCGTAACCGACGCCAACGCGTCCTCCACCGGCGAGCGCCGGTCCTTGAAAAGTCTCGTCTATCAGGCTGATGGCCCCGCCGGCCAATCATACTTCTTGATAGGCCGGAGGAGCCGCGTTGATGGATCAACCTTTTGGGCGATCGGGCGTTTCCCTGTGGCACAAGAAAAGGAGCCTCCCCATGAAAGCGATCGTCACCTGGGTTCTCGTCGCCGATGGCGCCCAAGCACAGGTCTTCGAACATGGGGGGCCCGGCAAGGGGCTGATCCCGGTCAAGGGAATGCATTTCAGCGAGGAGCCGCTCAAGGCCCAGGACATCAACTCCGATCGTCCCGGCCGCCACTATAGCGGCGGCGTCGGCGCCCGCTCGGGCATGGAACAATCCGATCCCGTGGCGGTGCGAGAGGAGCGTTTCGTCAAGGGCATCGCGGCCGAACTCGAAACCATGCGGCAGCAGGGCCGCTTCGACCGGCTGATCATCGCCGCAGCGCCGACGGCGCTGGGCGACATCCGTCCGGCCCTCAGCGACGGGGTCAAGCAGACCATCATCGCCGAGTTGCCCAAGGATTTGACGAACGTCCCCAAGCCGCAACTGGAGCGGCACTTCGAAACGCTGCTGGCCGTCTAGCGCCGGCTCAGCCGCCGAAGACGATCTTGTCGAGGAAAACCTTCGCCTTGGCATCGGCCTCGGCTTCATCGCCCGGCATGGTCCAGAAAATCACCTGGACCGTGCCGGAGTCCCCCGACGTGTGATAGTCGAGATACGAGAAATCCTGCCCGTCGACCGGCATCTTGTAGCGCGTGCCCATGAAGGTCACGTCGCCCACCGTGATGCTCGGCGCGTCGCTGGCGCTGATCGCATCGACCGTGGTGCTGCCGTTCTGCGCTGCCGATTCCGGCACGGCGGCATGGAGGTCATTCATCGGATAGACGTTGGCGTCCGGGATGATGATCACGCCGGTGGTGTTGTCGGTGCTCAGATACATGAACTCCTGCACCCCGGCCGGCGAGCCGGTGGTCCAGGTGGCCGGATCGAAGCAGAACGCCATGCGGATCTGCTTGGAGAGGGTGGCGCCGTAGCCGCCGCAATCGAACACCCAGGTGCCGTCCGCATTGAGCACGACCGGATAGCCGTTCCACTCGGTCTTGCCGACCTCCTGCGCGAAAACCGGCGCTGCCGCCACGAGCAGCGCCGCTAGTCCAATAGCCAGTCTCTTCATGATGGGAATTCCCTCGTACCCACAAGCCCCTTAGGGCGGAGGTTGAGGCCCGCCGCGCGAAAATGGCAAGTCAATTGTCTGCTTACTCGGCGGCTTCGAGCACCGTCTCCGTCACGAGACTGAAACCTTCGTCCACCCAGCCGGTGATGCCGCCGATCATTTCCTTGACCGGCCGGCCGAGTTCGGCAAGCCGGATCGCGCCGCGATTGGCGCCGTTGCAGTGCGGCCCGGCGCAATAGACCACGAACATCGTGCCGGCCGGCCACTCGGCCATCTTGCGGCCGGTGATCTTGCGATGCGGCAGGTTGATGGCCCCCTGCACATGGCCGCGGGC
>DASWWF010000143.1:0-3332 GCA_036401035.1 Devosia sp. | reverse complement strand
GGCGCCGATGCCAGGGTCACCGTCGCCGAACTGGTGCCCGGCATCATCAAATGGGCGCGCGGTCCGCTGACCCCGGTGTTCAAGGGCTGTCTCGACGATCCGCGGGCAGAGGTGGTCGAAGCCGATGTCGGCAAGGTCATCGCCGGCGCCAAGGCCGCTTATGACGCTATCCTGCTCGATGTCGACAATGGCCCCGAAGGCCTTAGCCGCCCCGGCAATGACCGCCTCTACGGCGCCTCCGGCCTCGCCGCCGCCAAGGCAGCGCTCAAGCCCAAGGGCGTGCTCGCCGTCTGGTCCGCGCACCCCGACGACGCCTTCACCCGGCGGATGAAGCAGGCCGGCTTCGCCGTCGAAGAGGTCAAAGCCCGTGCCCACGGCAAGCGCGGCGGTTCCCGCCACCTGATCTGGCTGGGGCGCAAGGGCTGAGCCGCCGTGCCCTGAACCGGGTGCGCGTGGTTCTCTTCACCCCCGAAATCCGCCCTACCGCCGCTGTCATCAAGCTGCTATAGAGCCCGCAATCTTCAAGGCAGGCGCCTTGACCTATTTCCCGTGAAGAGCCTCAAGAAAATGCCCGATTTCACCAATCTGCCGAACAAGGAATTCTCCGTCCGCGAGACCTTCGGAATCGACAGCGACATGAAGGTCATGGGCTATGCGGAAGCGGACTCGCATGTCCCGCCGATGGACCCGGACTATCTCTTTGATCGCAACACCACTCTCGCGATCCTCGCCGGTTTCGCCTTCAATCGCCGCGTCATGGTGCAGGGCTATCACGGCACGGGCAAATCCACCCATATCGAGCAGGTCGCCTCGCGCCTCAACTGGCCGCTGGTGCGCGTCAATCTCGACAGCCACGTGTCGCGTATCGACCTCGTCGGCAAGGACGCGATCGTGCTCAAGGACGGCAAGCAGGTCACCGAGTTCCGTGACGGCATCCTGCCCTGGGCCGTGCAGAACAACATCGCGCTCGTCTTCGACGAATACGACGCCGGCCGCCCCGACGTGATGTTCGTGATCCAGCGCGTGCTCGAGCAGTCGGGCCGCCTGACCCTGCTCGACCAGAATCGCGTGATCGTGCCGCACCCGGCCTTCCGACTGTTCTCGACCACCAACACCATCGGTCTGGGCGATACGTCGGGCCTCTATCACGGCACCCAGCAGATCAACCAGGGCCAGATGGACCGCTGGAGCATCGTCGTCACGCTGAACTACCTGCCGCACGACAAGGAAGTCGGTATCGTGCTGGCCAAGGCGAAAAGCTACGCCAAGGACGAGAAGGGCAAGAAGACCGTCAACAACATGGTCCGCCTTGCCGATCTCACCCGCTCGGCCTTCATCAATGGCGATCTGTCGACCGTGATGAGCCCGCGCACGGTGATCACCTGGGCCGAAAACGCCCAGATCTTCGGCGATGTCGGCTTTGCCTTCCGGCTGACCTTCCTCAACAAGTGCGACGAACTCGAGCGCCCCGTGGTGGCCGAGTTCTACCAGCGCGTGTTCGGCGAAGACCTGCCGGAGAGCGCTGCCAACCTGGCGGTGACGGCCTAGCGTACACGGACCTCGTGGTTCGACAGGCTCACCATGAGGTCCTCATAGATATCCCAGTAGCCCTCACGGTGAGCTTGTCGAACCACGAGGGCACGGCACGGTTCAGATAGTCCAATGGCGCAGCAGCCCCGCGGCAAGAACAATAAGCCCGACACCACCGCCGCCTTCAAGACGGCGGTCGGCGCCACCGTGCGCGCCGTGGGTGGCAAGCGCGAGCTGGAAGTCAGCTTTTCGGCCGACCGGCCGATCCTGACCGCCGACAAGGCGCGGCTCGCCAACCTGCCCCGGCTGCCGACGCGCCGCGACATCGCCATTGCCCGCGGCCAGGGCGATGCCATGGCCATGCGGCTCGCCAGCCACGACCCAGACGTGCATCGGAAGCGCGCCCCAGCCGAGCCCGATGCCCGCGCCGCCTATGACGCGCTCGAACAGGCCCGCGTCGAGGCGCTGGGCTGCGTCCGCATGCCCGGCATGGCCGGCAATATCCACGAAATGCTGGAAGACCGGCTGTTCCGCCAGAACTTCGCCGAAGTGAGCGACAAGGCCGATGCGCCGATCGCAGAAGCGCTCGGACTGATCCTGCGCGAACGCGTCGCCGGCGTGCCGGTGCCGCCCTCGGGCCATGCGCTGGTCGACCTGTGGCGCAAGGAGATCGAGGAGAAGGCCGGCAACTCGCTGACCACCCTGCTCACCAAGTTCGAGGACCAGGACCTTTTCAGCCGCGCCACCCGGCAGCTGCTGCGCGACCTCAGCCTCGTGCCCGACAGCGACCTCGACGATAGCGAGGGCGAGGACGGCGAACAGGGCGACGACCAGGAACCCGAGCGCGGCAAGGACGACGAGAAGAACCCCGAGCAGGGCGAAGGCGAGAGCGAAGACGCCGAGGCCGACGAGGACCAGACCCCGGGCCAGTCGGAAGAGACCGGCGACGTCGAGGGCTCGGAAGCCGATTTCGACCAGTCCGACGAGGAAGAATCGAGCGAGGCCGGCGAGGATTCACCCAATCCGCCGCCGCCCGGCGCCATTCCCAACGAGTTCGCCAACCAGTTCAACTACAAGATCTTCACCCAGAAGTTCGACGAGATCGTCAAGGCGAGCGAACTCTGCCCGCCCGAGGAGCTCGACCAGCTGCGCGGCATCCTCGACAAGCAGCTCGAGAACCTGGCCGGCGCCGTGGCGCGGCTTGCCAACAAGCTGCAGCGCAAGCTGATGGCGCAGCAGAACCGCAGCTGGCAGTTCGACCTCGAGGAAGGCGTGCTCGACACCGCGCGCCTGACCCGCGTCGTCACCGATCCGATGCAGGCGCTGAGCTTCAAGGTCGAGAACGAGACCGATTTCCGCGACACCGTGGTGACGCTGCTGATCGACAATTCCGGCTCCATGCGCGGCCGCCCGATCACCATCGCGGCGATCTGCGGCGATATCCTCGCCCGTACGCTGGAGCGCTGCGGCGTGAAGGTGGAAATCCTCGGCTTCACCACCCGGGCCTGGAAGGGCGGCAAGAGCCGCGAGGCCTGGCTCGAAGCCGGCCGTCCGCCGAACCCGGGCCGCGTCAACGATATCCGCCACATCATCTACAAGGCGGCCGACGAGCCGTGGCGCCACGCGCGGCGCAATCTCGGCCTGATGATGCGCGAGGGCCTGCTCAAGGAAAACATCGACGGCGAGGCGCTCGAATGGGCCCGCAAGCGCCTGATGGGCCGGCCGGAAAACCGCCGCATCCTGATGGTGATCTCCGATGGCGCGCCGGTGGACGATTCCACCCAGAGCGTCAACGCCGGCAA
>DASWWF010000142.1:0-9612 GCA_036401035.1 Devosia sp. | reverse complement strand
GCCCAGGGCCGAGAGGCCATAGACGATGCCGCCAAAGGCCAGCGCCGAAAGAATGACCGAGATCACGTCGAGCGGCGCATAGCGCGGCGTGGAGACGTTCTGCAGCAGCTTGGCGCCGAGCGCCAGCGCACCGATGGCGATCGGCAGCACCAGGATGAACATCCAGCGCCAGTCGAGCGAGCTGAGAATCAGGCCCGCAATGGTCGGGCCGATGGCCGGTGCCACCGACATCACGATCGAGATGTTGCCCATGGTCTTCCCACGGCCTTCGGGGGGCACCAGCTGCATCACCGTGGTCATCAGCAGCGGCATCATGATGGCCGTGCCGGTGGCCTGAATCACACGGCCGAAAACCAGCAGTTCGAGGCCGGGCGACATCGCGCAGATCGCCGTGCCGACCGAAAAGATCGACATGGCAAGGATGAAGATCGGCCGCGTATTGATCCGCTGCAGCAAGAAGCCGGTGATCGGAATCACCACGGCCATCGTCAGCAGGAACGCGGTGGTGAGCCACTGCGCCGCGCTGGCCGTGACGCCGAGGTCCTTCATCAGGTGCGGAATCGCCACGCTCATGATGGTCTCGTTGAGAAACACCACGAAGGTCGAGATCAGCAGCAGCGCAATCACCAGCCGGTTGCGCGCGGCAGTGGACTGATCGATCGGGGCCGCGGCGGCGGGCGCCATTTCAGGCGACATGGTTTCGGCGGACATCAATAAACTCCCTCGCTGAGGGCCCTCGCCCTCGTTCTGCCAACACGACGTTCGACCGCGTCCGCAATCGACACGGAGACTCGCAAATTCGCGTTCGTCGTAACTTTGCCGGCGAGAATGCCCTCCGGCATCCTGCCCATATGTGGAGGAAACCACATGCTGCTGCCGGAACGTGTCAGCAGCGCACGCCCGGCGGGAGCGGGGACATAGACCCATTCTCACCGAAGCGCAAGCATCAGTTAAGCGAAAACTTTAGTATGTGAGAACCGACTCCAGCGCATAGCCGCCATGCACATGGACCGGGGCAGGCCAAGCGGATAATCAAACCGGCGAGATCGCCGAAAGAATCTGACCGCCCGCTGTCGAAACCGGCGATCCGCCATCGACCAGATGCAGCAGAGGAGAACGCCATGAAATTCGCCTGCCTGGTCTATATCGACGAAGCCAGGATCTCGAAGCTGACCCCCGAGGAGGGCAAGCGGCTCACCGACGAAACCATCGAATCCGATTGGCAGATGCGCCGCGAGGGCCGCCTGATCCTCTCCCAGCCGCTGCTGGAGCCGAGTGCTGCCGTCACCATGCGCGTCGATGGCAACACCGTCTCCGCCACCGATGGCCCCTTCGCCGAGACCAAGGAACATCTGGGCGGCTTCTACATCATCGAGGCCGCCGACATGGCCGAGGCCAGGCGCATCGTCGAAACCGACCCGATCATGAAATTCGGCTGCATCGAGATCCGCCCCACGCTCGAACAGACCCACAGCATCACCGGCGAAGGCCGTCCGGAAGCGCAGCAGGTCTAGCGGCGCCTAGATGGCCTTCTGCATGTGAACGATGTCGAGCCAGCGGTCGAATTTGTAGCCGACAGCCTCATAGTGGGCGACCTTGCGGAAGCCCATCTTCTCGTGCACGCGGATCGAATTGGCCCGTTCGGCGGTGATCACGGCGATCATCTGCTTGAACCCGTGCTCGCGGCAGGCGTCGAGCAGCTCCGCCAGCATTCGCCCGCCGAGCCCTCGCCCCAGTTCGTCCTTGTCGAGATAGATCGAGTTCTCGCAGGTGAACCGGTAGGCGAAGCGTGGCCGGTAGAACGACGCATAGGCGTAGCCGATGACCTTGCCGAAGCGCTCGGCCACGAGAATCGGGTGGCCGAGATCCACCATCTTGCCGAAGCGCTCGGCCATCGCCGCCTCGGTGGGCGCCTCGGTTTCGAAGGTGATCACCGTCTCGTCGACATAGTGCCGGTAAATGGCGGTGATTTCGGGAATATCGCGCCAGGCGAAGGGGCGGATCGAAACGTCTGACATGGATGCGTCCAAAGCAAAGGGCCGCGATCCTTGTAGATCGCGGCCCCGCTCAACGTCCAATCAGACTTGCTGATTGCAGCTATTGGTTATTCGCGGTTCCCGAACAGACGCAGCAGCATCATGAACAGGTTGATGAAGTCGAGGTAGAGGCTCAGCGCGCCCATGATGGCGCCCTTGGCCAGCACGTCGGCGCCATGCGACTCCGAGTAGCTCTCCTTGATCTTCTGCGTGTCGTAGGCGGTCAGGCCCACAAAGATCAGCACGCCGATGGCCGAGATGGCGAAATCGAGCGGGCCGGACTGCAGGAAGATGTTCACGATCGACGCGATGATCAGGCCGATCAGGCCCATGATCAGGAAGTTGCCGATGCCCGTGAGGTCACGCTTGGTGGTGTAGCCGTAAAGGCTCATCGCACCGAAGGTCGCGGCGGTGATGAAGAACACCTTGGCGATCGAAGCGTCGGTATAGACCGCGAAGATCGACGACAGCGACAGACCCATCACGGCCGCGAAGGCCCAGAAGGTCGCCTGCGCGGCGCCGACGGAAAGCTTGTTGATGCCGAAGCTCAGCACCAGCACGAAGGCGAGCGGGGCAAGCGCCACCACCCACATCAGCGGGCTGCCATAGAGCAGGTTGAAGTTTGCCTCGCTGGACATGGCCCACTGGTTGGTGAAGTAGGCCACCAGGCCCGTGACCACGAGGCCAACGCCCATATAGTTGTAGACCTTGAGCATGTAGCTCCGCAGGCCTTCGTCAATGGCCGCGGCGGTTCCGGCCCGCGCTGCGGCGATAGTCGGTCTGTCGAATTCAGCCATTTCAGAAATCCCCTTCCTGGCGACACGTTTGCGGCGGTGTATGCCGCATCGCACAGTAATATGGCGGCGTCCCCAACCTAATACAAGGGAAAGCCGACCCGCTCACCGAACCGTAATGTCGCATGCCCGCAAGGGGTTTAGCGACTTTTTCGTGATTGGGATGGACAACACCGTTCACCTTGTCCGGGGAAACCCGCCCGCCCCGCCATTGCCGGGCGGAACCGATGCGGTCTACGGTCGTCATGCGGGTGTAACGAATCGCGTTGAGAAACGCGGCAGAGAGGAGGGTCGAATTGCCCAGACTCTTTACCGGTCTCGAAATCCCCTCCTCGGTGGGTTTCATGCTCTCGCTCAAGCGCGGCGGCCTCAATGGTGCGCGCTGGATCGATCCCGAAAACTATCACATCACCCTGCGCTTCATCGGCGATGTCGATACCCATACCGCCAATGAAGTGGCCGATGGCCTCGACCGGCTGGCCGAGAGCGAAGCCTTCTCGGTCAAGCTCAGTCACCTGGGTGCCTTCGGCGGCGACAAGCCGCGCGCCCTTTATGCCGGCGTCGAAAACAACGACACGCTGGCGCATCTGCAGGCCAGCCAGGAGCGGGTGCTGCAGCGCCTCGGCCTCTCGCCCGACAGCCGCAAATTCGTGCCCCATGTCTCGCTGGCCCGCCTGCGCGGCACCAGCGCCCATGAGCTCGCCGATTTCATCGCCATGGCGGGCCGTTTCGCCCCGCTCGAATTCCCCGTTGGCCGCTTCGTGCTCTATTCCAGCCGCGATTCCGTCGGCGGCGGCCCCTACCGTATCGAAGAGACCTATCCGCTCGCGGCCTGATGCCCAGCCGTTAACCTGGTCTTTACCATCGCCGGGCAATGCCCCGGGCGGCAACGCGCAAGCGCCAAATTGCCGTCACGATTGCCGCTATGGTCGTCAATTAATTCAAATGCGTCCGCGCGAAACTGCTTGGTAACCATAAACCGGCAGGATCGATCAGAGCGGATGCCCTGAAGGGGCCTCTTCGAAATTAGGGATGCTTCGGCGATGACTTCGATTACCCGCACGCTCCTGGCCGGGCTGCTGGCCGGTGGACTTCTGGCGACCCAGATGACGGGCGCTGCGCTTGCGCAGGCGGCCGCCAATGCCACGCAGCTGGCTACCTTCAAGGCGTGGACCGCCTGGAAGGGCTCGGACGCGACCGGTGACGTCTGCTACATCTCGGCTCAGCCGGAGAAATCCGACCCGAGCAACGTCAACCGCAGCCCGATCCATTTCCTCATCATCCACCGCAAGGGCATGGGCACCAAGAACGAGGTGCAGACCCTGATCGGCTATCCGTTCAACAGCACCAATTCCAACGCCTCCGCTTCCATCGACGGCAAGAGCTTCCCGATGGTCACCGATGGCGAAGGGGCCTGGCTCGCCGATACTTCGGGCGAAGCCGGCTTTGTGGCGGCGATGAAGGCGGGCTCCAACCTCGTGGTCAAGGGCACCAGCCAGCGTGGCACCAACACCACCGACACCTATTCGCTGTCGGGCGTGACGGCCGCCATGAACGAGATCGACAAGGCCTGCGCCTAAACGGCGCGGGAGCCGGGCGCGGGAACCTGACGGTTGACGGAGCCGTTGCGGCGGTGGAATTGCCACACGTGCTTTGCTAAGCATGCCGGCAGAACGAGGCCCCTGATGATCCGTCGCGCCACCGCGCTTGTCGCCCTGCTCGCTTTTTCTGCCGTGCCCGCCACGGCTCAGTCGGTCCGCTCGCTGGGCGACTTTCGCGATTGGTCGGCCTATTCGGCCACCGAGGGCAGCGGCCCGGTCTGCTTTGCGCTGAGCCGCCCCAAGGACGTGTCGCCCACGCCCGACGGCTTCACCGAGGCCTATCTTTACCTCACCCATCGTCCGTCCGAATCCGTCCGCAACGAGATCAATCTCGTTGCCGGCTTCACCTTCGCCCCCGATACTCCGGCGACGCTCACCATTTCGGGCACCAGCTACGATCTCTTCACCGAGGGCGACGCTGCCTGGCTGCTCAATCCGGGCCAGAACGACGACCTTGCCGGCACCATCCGCGCCGGCTCGACCCTCACCATCGAGGGCACGACCTCGATGGGCATCCGCGTCGTCGAAACCTTCTCCCTCTCCGGCGCCACCGCCGCCTCGCGAGCCATCGAAAGCTGCTAAGGCGCGGGCACTCTCGCCTGATCCTCCCCCGCCTGCGGGGGAGGGGGACCAGCCGCAGGCTGGTGGAGGGGGCGGCTGTCTATCTGCAGCAAACCCCGGGTTCACCCAACGCAGGGCTCGTGACTTTCGCGTGAGCCTGGCTTGTGATAGGTGGGCGTCCTCCTATCTTACCGCCACGCGACCATCCCGCCGGAGCCGGGCCTTATGAGCATTGCCCTCAACCTTGACCATGCCGCCAACGAGGCGCGCACCCGCACGGCCGGACGGCAGTCGCTGGTCGGGTTGAACAAGCCCCAGCTCCGCGACACCCTGATGGCCACCGGCCTCGACGAGCGCGAAGCCAGGATGCGCGCCAGCCAGCTCTGGAACTGGATCTATGTGAACGGGGTCACCGACTTCGAGCGCATGACCAACATCCAGAAGGGCTTCCGCCAGAAGCTCGCCGACAATTTCCTGCTCGACCGGCCCGAGATCGTCACCGAACAGGTTTCGATCGATGGCACCCGCAAGTGGCTGTTCCGCTTCCGCGATCCGCTGAACCCCAACCTGCCGCCGGTCGAAGTTGAAACCGTCTACATCCCCGAAGAAGACCGCGGCACGCTCTGCGTCTCCTCGCAGGTGGGCTGCACTCTGACCTGCTCCTTCTGCCATACCGGCACCCAGAAGCTCGTCCGCAATCTCACCGCCGGCGAAATCCTCGGCCAGATCCTGATGGCCCGCGAGCGCCTCGGCGATTTCCCGGGCGGCGAGCGTCCCAATGACGGCGGCCTCGTGCCCGCCCCGCGCGGGTCGGGCGGTTCCGAAGGCGACAGCCGCGCCATCACCAATGTGGTGATGATGGGCATGGGCGAGCCGCTCTACAACTACGACAACGTCAAGCAGGCGCTGCTGATCGCCTCCGACGAGGCCGGCATTTCGCTGTCCAAGCGCCGCATCACCCTGTCGACCTCCGGCGTCGTGCCGCAGATCGGCCCCGCCGGCAGCGAGATCGGCGTCATGCTGGCCATTTCGCTCCACGCCGTGCGCGACGACCTCCGCGACATGCTGGTGCCGATCAACAAGAAGTGGCCGCTCAAGGAGCTGCTCGAGGCCTGCCGCAACTATCCCGGCCTCTCCAACGCCCGCCGCATCACTTTCGAATATGTGATGCTCAAGGACATCAACGATTCCGACGCCGATGCCCGTGAACTGGTGCGCCTCCTCGCCGGCATTCCGGCCAAGATCAACCTGATCCCGTTCAACCCCTGGCCGGGCACCAATTACGATTGCTCGAGCTCGTCGCGCATCGAGCGCTTCGCCGACATCGTCAACAATGCCGGCTACGCCAGCCCCGTCCGCACCCCCCGCGGCCGCGACATCTTCGCCGCCTGCGGGCAGCTGAAGTCGGAAACCGAGCGGCTCAAGAAGGCCGACCGAGACGCGCTGCTCAATGCCTGATCTGACGGCCATCGGGTTCGATGCCGACGATACGCTCTGGCATCACGAGAAATTCTTCGAGCTGACCACGGCGCGCTTTGTCGAGCTGCTGCAACCCTTTGCTGAGGGTCCGCACCTCATCGAGCATCTGCACGCCGCCGAAAAGGTCAACGTCAAGCACTACGGCTATGGCGTCAAAGGCTTCATGCTCTCTATGGTCGAGACCGCCATCGACGTCACTGACGGCAAGGTGCCCGGCAAGGTCATCGCCGAAATCCTCGCGGCTGGCCGCGACATGCTGAACCACCCGGTCGAGCCGTTCCCCGGCGTCGAGGCGACACTGGCCGAGCTGGCGCGCAGCCACACCCTGATCCTCATCACCCGCGGCGACCTCTTCGACCAGGAGCGCAAACTCGCGGCGTCGGGCCTGGCGCGGTACTTCAACGCCATCGAGATCGTCTCGGACAAGACGGCCCCGGTCTATAAGCGCATCTTCTCACGCCACGGCGAAGGCGCCCCGCGCGCCATGATGATCGGCAATTCCATGCGCGCCGACGTGGTCCCGGCCCTCGAGGCCGGCGCCTGGGGCATCCACGTGCCCTCAGAACACGTCTGGGCCCTCGACCTCCACGACGACCCCGCCGAAGCCGGCCGTTTCCGCCGCGTCGCGTCCCTGCCCGACGTCCTCCCCATCGTCCGCGAAATCAGCTGACGTCAGTCCCGGGCCCTCCTCGACACCCTCCGGCATGCTCTGGCGGGCTGAGACTACCTCCAGGACCTCATGATGAGCTTGTCGAACCACGCGGTCCGGGCACACGGCGCATCGGCCAGTACAGCACCGCCCCGCCGATCACGCACAGCACGGCGCAGACCGTGAACAGCGACCAATAGCCCAGCCCCTGGGCCCAGAGCCCGGTACCGAGCCCCGACAGCAGGAAGCCCGCGCTCATCGTGTTGCCGAACAGCGCCGACGCCACCCCTGCCCGGCCCGGCAGCAGTGCCTGGATATAGGCCATGCCCACGATGGAAAGGATGCCGATGGCGATGGCGCGCGGGATCTGCCCCCAATAGAGCGACGCCAGCGTCGGCCATATCAGCGGCATCAGGAAATAGAGCGCGAACAGCGCAAAACCGACGAGCAGCAGCCCGCGATTGGTGCCGTCGACCGGCCGGATGACGAAAAGGCTCATCACCACCACTTCGAGCGCGGCGCAGAGGCTGAACAGCAGCCCCACATCGGTCTCGGTCCCCAGTTCCGTCACCACGATGATCGACATGGCGTTCGAGCCCATGAACATCACCGTGTGGAAGGCCGTCATGGCGATCACCGCCGGGGCCGCCGCCTTGACCACGTCGAGCGTGATCTTCTGCCGCTCGGCGCTGTCGGCCGGCACCACCTTGACCCGGCTGACCAGCACCACGACCAGCGCCACCACCGCCAGCAACGCCGCCCCGAGATAGACCCCGGAAAAGCTCCACGCCGCCACGAGCGCCGCGCCGAGCGCCGGCCCGATGGCCCAGGCCAGTGACGACACCATCCTGAGACTCGCCATGCCGCGTCCGACGGTCTGTGGGCCGGCGCGGTCGAGATAACCCTTGGCCAGCGCAAACAGCAGCGCGAACGACGCGTTCGAGAGCCCGAACAGGATGAATGCCGTCGCCAGCAGCATCCAGGTTTCGGTCAGCACTGCGCAGAACCCATAGCCGACGATCTTGGCGCAAAGCGCCAGCAGCAACGGCCACATCACCGGCCGCTTGTCGTGCATGTGGCCAAAGAAGGTGGTGACGGCGATGCCCGAAACCGCCGAAAGCGTCAGGAACGCGCTGAGTTCGAGCGGCGACATGCCGATCTTCTGCACCGCCAGCAGCGCCATGTAGCTGCCGGCCACCGCCTCGGCCAGCACCGAGAACAGGATCGCCAGCAATGCCGGCGTGAACGACGGCACCCGGAACAGGGCAAGGCTCGAACGGATCGACACGGGGGACTTCTCGGGAGGCGCCGCGGCAGGCCGCGGTGTTGAACGGGGCAGGAACCGACGCTATGACTAGCCCGCCGCGACCGCTCGCGGCAAGGCGCGGTGCCGGGACTTCACGGCACGTCTGACCCGCTTATCGGCGCATCGGGCCCTACGCCAAGGGCCGCGCCTCGCGCGGAGAACCCGCATCGTGACCATTACCCTCAGACGCATTGCTCCGGGCGATGCAGCCGTATTCGACGCCATCGCCATCGATGTCTTCGACGAACCGATCCACCCCGAGCGCCTGCAGGCCTATTTGCGAGAGCCCGGCCACCTGATGCTGTTGGCGCTCGACGGTGACCTCGTCGTCGGCCAATGCGCCGCCGTCCTCCACCGCCACCCCGACAAGCCCACCGAGCTCTACATCGACGAAGTCGGCACCGCCACCAGCCACCTCCGCCAGGGCATCGCCACCCTGATGCTGGAGGAAATGTTCCGCTGGGGCCGCGAACTGGGCTGCGAGGAAGCCTGGCTTGGCACCGAACTCGACAACACCCCCGCCAACGCCCTCTACCGCCGCTTCAAGCCAAAAGAGGACGAAGCGATCCAGTACTATCTGTTCGATATCTAGGGCACGCAGACCGCCAAAACTCGGTCGTCATCCCGGCGAAGGCCGGGACCCAGTACTCACCAGCGCTGAGGCGCTTTTGATGATGAAGCCGCACGGCTGACGTTTACTGGGCCCCGGCCTTCGCCGGGGTGACGCCGGTGGCGTAGTGAGCGATGGCTCAACTCTCCCCCGCTATCCACTCCAGCTTGTGCCTTCCCTGCCCCTCGTCGCCCAGCACCCGGGCCAGCGCCGGCAGCAGCACCCGCAGCTCCGCTTCCAGCACGAAGGGCGGGTTGACGATGATCATGCCCGAGCCATGCAGCGCCGGTGGATTGCTCGCCGGACGCACCGAAACCTCGGCGCGCAGCATCTTCGGGATCCCCGTCGCCCGCAGCGCCGAGATGAAATCATGCACCGCCCGAGTATCCTTGAGCGGATACCAGAGCGCGAACACCCCACCCGCGAACTTCCGGTGCCCCTTCACCAGCCCGTCGACCATGCGGGCGAACTCGCCGGGCTCCTCGAACGGCGGATCGACCAGCACCAGCCCGCGCTTTTCCTTGGGCGGCAGATGCGCGTTGAGCGCCAGCCAGCCGTCGAGATGGATGATGCGCG
>DASWWF010000141.1:0-7397 GCA_036401035.1 Devosia sp. | reverse complement strand
CATCGGGTGCTACACCGAGACCATGCCGCACGTTACCGGGGCCGGCAAAGGCATCGAGATCGTGGCGCTGAACAATGCCACCGGCGCGCTGGAAAAGCGGCTGACCACGACCGGGCCGCGCAACCCGAGCTATCTCGCCGTCAACTCATCCGTCGATCGCCTCTATGCCGTCGACCGTCGGCTCTACGCGGTCGAGGAACTCGACGCCAAGGACGGTCCGCGGACCCACGCCTACGCCCTTGATGCATCCACCGGCGCTCTGACCCCGCTGGGCACGGCACCATGCCCCGGCACCGCCGCCTGCCATGTCAGCGTCAGCCGCGACGGCCGGCGGCTCTACGTGTCGAACTACGTCACCGGCGACCTGCTCTGCTATGCGCTCGATGCCCAGGGCGTGCCGACGGGCGACCCGCAGGTTGTCGGCCGGCCGGGCAAACCCAATGGTCACTTCGCCATGGAAAACGACGATGGCCTGGTGCTGTTCTGCGATGCGGGCAATGACACAGTGGTCGGCTATCGGCCGGACGGGGCAGGGCTCGACCCCAAGCCCGCCGTGGAGATTGCCGCAACGCCAAAGAGTTTCCCGCGTCACCTCGCCTTTGTCCCCGGCAGCAAGGCCTTCCTCGTCGCCGGCGAACACGCTTCGCTGCTGACCATCTTCAGCCTCGACAACGGCGTCTCGAAAAAGGGCGACGAACTCTCAAGCCTCCCGGCCGATTGGACCGGCGGTAAGGGTGGGGCGGCCGTGCGCGTCCACCCCAATGCTCGCTTCGGCTACATGTCGAACCGCGGCGGCCACGACTCCATTTTCGGGGTCGAGATCGACGCGGCGAATTTGAAGCTCAAGGCCATCGGCATCTGGAAGACCGGCGGCAAGGTGCCACGCGATTTCGCCATCGATCCGTCCGGCCGCTGGATGATCGTCGCACACCAGGATTCGAGCGATCTCGTCGTCTTTGCCATCGACCAGGCGACCGGCGGACTGACCCCCACCGGCCACACCCTGGCACTTGGCAGCCCCGTCTCGGTTCTGTTCCTGTAGGGCTCAGGCGCCGGCGATTTGAGGTGGCCGGAACTCCGGCGCCTCGTCTTCGGAGAATGCCGGCACGAAGTCCGGTTCGACGGACCGCGCCACATGTGCGAGGACCCTGGCGCGCAACTCGTCGACTACGGGGCGATGCGTCGCGTCGAAGGCGAGGTTGACGATCTCGCGGGGGTCGGCCTCGACATCTGCAAGAAACCAGTCCTCCTCCGTCTCCGCGATCGGGGCGCCGTCTTGCCTCGTGTTCATGTCGAAGCGCCAGCGGCTTGTGCGGATGCAGCAGCGCCGCGGCCAGCCACCGCCATTGCGCCAGGAGCCACGATTGGCCGCAGCCGATGCCTTGGCTCCTGCAACGCCGGTCCCGACCGTGGCAAACACCGCATCCGGCGCCGGGTCCGTGAACACCGAGCGGCCGTCGAAGCTGTTGTCGGCGGCGATGCCCGCAAGATCGCAGAGCGTGCGCGCCAGATCCATGTTCTCGGTCAGATCGCCGCGCTGGACACCCTCCGGCACATGGCCGGGCCAACTGACGATAAACGGGGTGCGCTGGCTCTGCGGCGCGCACACGACCTTGCCGAACAGCCCGTTCTCGCCCAGGGAGGCGCCGTGGTCGGAGGTGAACACCACGATGGTGTTCTCTGCCAGTCCATGCGTCGTCAGCGCTGCCAGCACCAGGCCCACCTGCGTGTCGAGCCAGGTTGTCAGCGCATGGTAGTCGGCCTGTGCCTGCTGCACCTGCTCATGGCTGAACTCGCGTCCACCGACCATGTCGGCGAAGCCCTCCTCGTAGGCGCTGCCATATCCGCGCGGCAGCCTCGCGCCTGGCCAGTCGGCAGCCCGGTAGAGATCACGGAAGTGCTGCGGCGGCAGCACCGGCGTATGCGGCTGGAGGTATGACACGCGCAGCAGGAACGGCTCGTTGCCGGCACTCGCGAGCCAGCGTAGCGCATTCCAGGTTACCTGCTCGGGGGGATACCTCCGGTCCGACGGAAAGGTGCCGCCGACAGGCGAGGGAATGCCGCGAGGCACGATCGGCTGCAGCGCCGCCGGGTCGGTCTCGAGCCCGAAGCCGTGCATGCTCGATCCGGCATTGTCCTCTTCCTGCCACGGCGTATAGGCGAGAGCGTAGTGGCTCTTTCCAAGAGTGGCGGTACGCCAGCCATGTTCGGCGAAATGCTCCGGGAAGGTCTTGAGCCGCACCGGGATCGGGAAGGACTTCCACGCGCCTTCGTTGAAGTAGACGCCGGTGCGTTCTGGCGGCGCGGCGGTCAGGATACTCATCCGCGACGGGACGCAGACCGGTGAGTTGCAGAAGTTGTTGGTGAACAACACGCCGCGCGCGGCGAGGGCATCGATGTTGGGCGTGGCCACCGGCGCCCAGCTCTCGCCGTAGCAGCCAAGCGCCGACGCGCGCAGTTCATCGGCCATGATCCAGAGTATGTTTGGTTTGCTCATCATGCGCTCTCGCGGCTGAGGATTTCGAAGCCGAGCCGCACTGCCCGCGTCTGTGGCGTGCGGCCAGCGAGGCGCTCAAGCATCATGCGGCCGGCCTCGACGCCGGTCTCGCGATTGGGAAAGCGCACCGTGGTCAGCGACGGCTTGATCCACTGCGCCATCGGCGTGTCGCCGAAGCCCGCGATGGCGACGCGGCCGGGCACGTCGATCTTGAGATCGATCGCATACTGGATGGCGCTCACCGCCACGAGGTGGCCGGCGAACAGCACCGCGTCGATGTCCGGCGCCTCGCGCAGGATCGCGCCGATCACCTCACCACCCGTGGGCGTGCCGGGGTCGCTGGTGATCTCGTAGTGGAGGGGCGGCGCCAGCCCAGCCTCGGCGCAGACCGCGCGCAGCCCTTCGAGACGCGCCATCATGCGGCTGTCGTCCAGGCCGGTGTGTCCGACAAAGGCGAAGCGCTTCCGACCCCGTGCCATCATGTACTGCGCCAGCGACGCACCGGCATCGAAGTTCGATGAGCCGACCGAAACGTCGATCGGGTTGGGCGTGTAGTCGAACATCTCCACCACCGGCGTGCGCGACCGCGCCAGCATGTCGATGCATTCCTGCGCATGGTCCTTGCCCGTGAGCAGGATGCCGTCGACGCGATGGCCGAGGAAGGTCCGCACCAGCTCCATCTCGTTGCGCTTGGAAAAGTGCGAATTGCCCAGCAGGATCTGGTAGCCCGCCGGTTCGAGCAGGTCGGCAACGCCTTGCATGATGATGCCGTGGATCGGGTTGGCGATGGTCGGCACCACGATCCCCACCACCATGGACTTGGCAGATGCCAGGCTCGAGGCCAGCTTGTTGGGGATATAGCCCATGGTCGCCGCGACCTTGAGCACGTGTTCGAGCGTCTTCTTGCTCACCCGGTTCGGGTTGCTGATGCAGCGCGAGACGGTGATGGTCGAGACCCCCGCGGCCTGCGCCACCTCCTGTAACCGCACCGGCGAGAGTGCGACTTTAGGCGGGTCTTCCCCAGGGTGCCTTGACGCCTTCTCATCCATGGTGCTACCGAGTCCCTCACTTGGACAGCGCTATCCATTCCTGTCCACTCCGTTTCTCTAGTCGAGCGAGCATCGCTCCGCAACTGCCATTCCAGTCCGGCCCCAGCGAGGAACGGATGGAGCGGAGAAACAAAACCTCGGATGGATAGCGCTGTCCATCCTATCGGCTCGGGAGGAACTTTGTGTCTGATCGAAGGCTTCGCGCCGCCGTCCTTGGCGCCGGCTGGTATGCCGCCCAGAACCACATCCCGGTGCTGCAGTCGCGCGCCGAAGTGGTGCTCGACGGCGTCAATCGCCTCGGCGCCGAGGAGCTGGAGCGCGTGAAGAGCCATTTCGGCTTCGCCTTCGCCTCGGAGGATTTCGAGGCCGTGCTGGCGCGCAAACCCGATATTGTCGTCGTCGCCACCCCGCACCAGTTGCACTACCAGCAGGCGAAGGCCGCGCTCGAAGGCGGCGCGCATGTGCTCTGCGAAAAGCCGATGACGCTGGACCCGGCCGAAGCGTGGGACCTCGTCCGCATTGCCCGCGACCACGACCGCCACCTGCTCATCGCCAATGGCTACCAGTACCTGCCGCAAGTCGACGCGCTGCGCCGCAAGATCGCCGATGGCGTCATCGGCTCGATCGAGCACGTCATGGCCAGCTTCATCTCGGTCACCCGCGACGTCTTCCACGGCGATCGCGGCCTCAACCAGTGGCAGACGACCTTCTTCCGACCCGAAAAATCTACCTGGCAGGACCCGGCCCAGGGTGGCGGCTTCGCCTACGGGCAGATGTCGCACTGCCTGGCGCTGATGTTCTTCTTGACTGGCCTGTCACCCGAGATCGTTTCTGCCCAGACCTTCGGACTCGATGCCGTCGATCTGGCGAACGCCGGCGCCATCAGACTCTCCAACGGCGCGGTCGCCTCGGTCTCCGGCGCTGCCGCCATGCCACAGGGCAACAAGGGGCTGATGCGCCTCTTCATCGCCGGCAGCGAGGGCATGCTGACCGCCGAGTTCGATCGCGATTTCTGCGAAATCCGCCGCAACAACGGCGCCGTGGAGCGCCTCGACCTGGCGGCCGGCGACTGGACCTACAATTGCCGCGGCCCGGTCAATGCGCTGGTCGATCTGGCGTTGGGGCAGGGCCACAATCTCTCCCCCGGCCGCATCGGCGCCGAGACCACCGCAACCATCGCCGCCATGCTGGCCTCGGCCAAATCGAACGGCGCGCCGCAGCGCGTCCTGGCGGGGGTGTGAGATGGATTGGAGCCAGCTTCACGTCAGCGCCTTCGTGCTGAAAGTTCGCGAGGGCCGCACCGAAGAATACCGCCGTCGCCACGCCGAAATCTGGCCGGAAATGGCGGCCGCGCTCAAAGCCAGCGGCATCGTCCACTACGACATCTTTCTCGACGAGGCCGGCCGGCAGGTGTTCGGCCACCAGATCCGCACCCGCGCGCCCGATCCGTCGGCGCCGGAAGACCCCGTCATCCTCAAGTGGCGCGCCTACATGGCCGACGTTCTCGAGATGGATGGCGACAAGGTGGCCCGCGTGCCCATCGAGCATGTTTTTCATCTGACGGCGTGAGCCCGAAACCCACGCCCCACGTAACCGCGTCCGCAAAGGACGCACCAAGGGAGGACTTCCATGACCAGACTAACGACCACGCTGCTGGGAGCATCGGCGCTCGCCGCGCTGCTCGCCACCACGAGCTTTGCAACGGCGCAGTCGGTGCCCGACGTGCCGCGCAACCGCACTTTGATCAGCCAGGGCTGGGACTTCTACAACCAGGTCCCGTCGATCGACAATTTCAACCCCTATGCCGGCGTGCTGCTGCACCAGCGCAACAGCCTGCACTACACGGTCAACGAAGTGTTGTTCTACACTAACCACAACACCAACGAGACCACCGGCTGGCAGGCCGAGAGCTACAGCTACAACGACGATTTCACCGAAGTGACCATCAAGCTGCGCGATGGCGTCAAGTGGTCCGACGGCGAGGCCTTCACTGCTGACGACGTCGCCTTCACCTTCGACATGCTCAAGGCCGCCGCGCCCGACCTGCTGTTTTCCAGCCAGATCAACGAGTGGGTCGCTTCGGCCACCGTCGTCGATCCGCTGACCGTCGTGGTCAAGCTCAACAAGCCCGGCCCGCGCTGGGTCAAGGACTTCCTCGCTACCGGCCAGTCGACCCGCTTTGTGACCGTTCCCAAGCATATCTGGGAGGGCCAGGACCCCAAGACCTTCGCCAACTTCGATCTGAGCAAGGGTTGGCCGGTCGGCACCGGTCCCTACAAGCTGGTCAAGTCTGACGCGAGCTCGCTCTTCTACGACCTGCGTGACGGCTGGTGGGCGCTCGACGCCGGCCTCGTCACCGCCATGCCGCAGGTGCAGCGCGTCGTCTACGTGCCTGCCACGGCCGAAGCCATGCCGCAGCTCTTTGCCACCAACCAGATCGACATGGGCCGCTCCATCCAGGCGGGGCAGTTCGAAGCCATCCGCGCGCAAAACCCCGGCCTCGTCGCCTGGAATGCTGAAGGCCCGGTTTGGGGCGGTCCCGATGGCTGCACCTATGCCATCCGCTTCAACACCCAGGTGGCGCCCTTCGACAATCCGGTTTTCCGCCATGCCATCAACGCCGCCATGGACCGCGATCAACTGGTGAGCCTCGGCTACGAAGGCTCGATGCTGCGCGCCACGCTGCCCTTCTCGTCCTATCCGGGCATGATCAACTATGTCGATCAGCTCAAGGACGTCGCCGGCGTTGCCGACCTCGACGCCAACAGCCCCGAACTGATCGAAAAGTACATGACCGAGGCCGGCTTCACCAAGGCCGGCGACAAGTGGGCCAATGCCGATGGCTCGCCGCTGCAGATCGAACTGCAGGTCGCCCAGGGTGACCCGTCCGGTCCGGTGCTGAGCCAGCAGCTGCAGGCTGCCGGTTTCGACGCTCTGCTCAACGTCCAGCAGGGCACCGCCCTCAACGATGCCATGGCAGCCGGCAACTTCCAGATGATCATGGGCCCGCACTGCGGCAGCCTCTACGACCCTTGGCAGACGCTGGAGCACTTCCACTCGAAGTATGCCGCCAAGCCGGGCGAAGCGGGCAAGAACCTCCGCGCCGTCACCCGCTACGCCAACCCGGAACTCGACGCCATCCTCGATCAGCTCGAGCAGATGCAGCCGTCGCCCGATGACGCGGCCTATGTCGATCTGGTCAAGCAGGCAACGGCGATCTTCGCTCGCGATCTCCCGGAGATCACGCTCGTCGAAGAGACCCAGACCCTTGTTTACAACACCACTTACTGGAAGGGATGGCCGTCGGCCGCAAATCCCTACATGGCGTCGTTCATTCCGTGGGAAGGTTTTGCTCGCGTCGTGCAGAGTCTCGAAGCAACGCAGTAAGCTGACACCTGCCGGAGGCGGCCCTTGCGCCGCCTCCGGCCCCTTTCCCCCTGTTTCAGGTCGCACGTACAGCCCATGGTCAAGATCAAGGAAATCCGCGCGTTTGCCATCCGCAACGAGATTGTCGGCGCGCTCTATAACGAGGCCAACCAGCCCAAGACGGAGCCGCGCCGCGCGCCCTGGACCAAGGATGCCGAAGTGGCCGGGCCCATGTCGGGCTATGCGCGCTTCAAGCGCCTCCGTTCGAGCTGGCGCTTCGATGGTCCGGTTGGCGTGCTGATCACTGCTGACGACGGCACCACCGGCTTCGGCACTACGCGCTACGGTGACGCTGTCATCAGCCTCATCAACGATCATTTCGCGCCGCTGCTCGAGGGCGAGAACGCCATGGCCACCGACCGCGTCTGGGACATGATGATGCGCATGTCGATGCCGTATGGCTCGACCGGCATCACCTCCTACGC
>DASWWF010000140.1:0-2590 GCA_036401035.1 Devosia sp. | reverse complement strand
TGGAAGCGACGAGTTCGGCATAGGCCTTGCTGGTTGCCCAGGAGATGAACTTCTGCGCCGCATCGGCCTTCTGCGAGCCGGCTGGGACAGCGAGCGACCAGGCCCAGAGCCAGTTGCCGCGCTTGCCCAGGCCCTTGTCCGGAGCCAGAGCGAAGCCGACCTTGTCGGCCACGGTCGAGTCCTTGCCGGTGACGAACGATGCGGCGACGGTGGCATCGATCCACATGCCGCACTTGCCCTGCTGGAACAGCGCCAGGTTCTCGTTGAAGCCGTTGGAGGAAGCACCGGCCGGGCCGGCATCCTTCATCAGGTCGACGTAGAACTGCAGCGTGTCCTTCCACTCCGGCTGGTCGAACTGGGGCTTCCAGTTTTCATCGAACCAGCGGGCGCCGAAGGAGTTCGACATGGCCGTGAGGAAGGCCATGTTCTCGCCCCAGCCGGCCTTGCCGCGGAGGCAGATGCCGTTGATGTCGTTGGCGCGGTCGGTCATCTTGCGGGCGGCGTCGGCGATGAAGTCCCAGGTCGGCGCGTCAGGCATGGTGAGCCCGGCCTTTTCCATCAGGTCCTTGCGGTACATGACCATCGAACTCTCGCCGTAGAACGGCGCGGCATAGAGCTTGCCGTCGACGGAAAGGCCACCGCGGATGGCGGGCAGCAGATCGTCGACATCGTAGTCGGCGCCGAGATTGTCGAGCGGCAGCAGCCAGTTCTGCTTGGCCCAGATCGGCACTTCGTAGGTGCCGATGGTCAGCACGTCATACTGGCCACCCTTGGTGGCGATGTCGGTGGTCACGCGCTGGCGCAGCACGTTTTCCTCGAGGGTGACCCACTCGACCTGGATGTCGGGGTTGGCGGCGGTGAACTCGCCAGTCAGGCCCTGCATGCGGATCATGTCGCCATTGTTGACGGTGGCGATCGTGATGGTCTCGGCGGACGCCGAGGAAGCGATGGTGAGCGCCAGCGCGCCCGCCATGAGCGGTAGAAGTTTCATGGATGTCCTCCCATATCCGAAGCGAGCATTTGCCTCGGCCATGGGCAATTACTCATCATCCGAAAGTCGAAGTCAAGCGGGGCGCGTGACGATTCCATGACGCACGTACGTCAGGCGTCGCGCCCAAAGCGGCAAAGATTTCGAGGATTCAGAGGCTTATTTGAACTTCAGCAGCGCTTCAGCGGTGCGCTCGTCTGTGAGCAAACCGTTGACCAGGCGCCGGTTGAGGGCAGCTTTGATGCCGGGCATTTTCTTCTCGCCGACGGCGATTGCTACCACAGTGGACGATTCCCGGGAGGGCAGCGGAGCACTGGCGACACGGTCGTTGGTGAGCCCGTCGATGAGCTTGCCCTGGGCGTCGAAAGTCCAGCCGACGATCTCGCCGACGGCACCCGCCTTCTGCAATTGCCGCAGTTCCGCCGTGTTGATGAACCCGTCCTGAACGAGCGGCGCTTCGGGTCCCAGGTCGCCGATACCCACAAAAGTGACATTGGCCCGGCTGGCGAGTTCATGCGTCTCGCGGATCATCGGCTGGCTGAGCAGCATGTCGCGCTCGGCGGCCGACGAGGCGATCACCGGCAGCGGCATCGGGAAGGCCCGCGCCTTCACCGCTTCGGCGATGTTGAAGATGACGTTGTAGAAGGCTGCCGACCCGTCCGGCGCGATCGAGCCGGTGAGCGACACGATCTTGTGCTGCGGCGCCTCCATCGGCGTCAGCTGCTCGATCGAGGCCTTGAGCGTACGGCCGGTGCCGATCGCCATGACGATCGGCTTGGGGCTCTTGAGCCACCGCTCGATCTGCGCCGCCGCCGCAATGGCGACGCCGTGGATGGAGGAGGGGGCGGAAGGGTCGGTCGGAACCACCTCGGCATAGTCGAGGGCGTAACGCTGCCGCAGCGTCTCGGCCAGTTCCATGCAGCGGCCGATGGGATGATCGAGCCGCACCTTGATGAGGCCCTCCGAGACCGAGAGCGAGACGAGCCGCTGCGCCGTCTGCCGCGAGATGCCCAGCTTCTGCGCGATCTCTTCCTGGTTGTTGCCGGCGACATAGTAGAGCCATCCCGCCCGCGCTGCGTCGTCGAGCCGGTTGCCGGACGTCTCCTGTCGCTGCGCCATGGTCGGGTCTCCGTTTGCGGGCGGATACTCAATCAACGGGCTTTTGCCCGCAAGTAGCTATTTGGCCGAGTGCGACGGCCTGCAGCACCGAAGCCGCTTGCAGGTTTTTTACCGGGTGGTAAAAAATGAAGGCATGAAAGTGCTCATCCTTGGTTCAGGCGTCATCGGCACCACGTCGGCCTACTATCTGGCCAAGGCGGGGCATGAGGTGACGGTTCTCGATCGTCAGCCCGGCGCGGGACTCGAAACGAGTTTCGCCAATGCGGGCGAACTCTCCTACGGCTATGCGTCGCCCTGGGCGGGGCCGGGCATTCCGCAAAAGGCCATCAAGTGGCTGCTGATGACCGACGGCCCGCTGGTGCTGCGGCCCAAGCTCGATCCGCGCATGTGGATCTGGGGGCTGCAACTGCTCGCCAACTGCACCGACAAGGCCTACGCCATCAACAAGGGCCGCATGGTGCGGCTGGCCGAATATAGCCGCGA
>DASWWF010000139.1:0-2130 GCA_036401035.1 Devosia sp. | reverse complement strand
GGCGCATCATCCTGTAGCGCCAGCAGCCCCAGTGCCGCATTGATGGCCGAGTGCCCGCTGCCCACCACCAGCGTGGTCTTGCCCGCATAGCTGGCGCGGTCCTCGCCCAAGACGTCCGGAATGCCATAGGCGATCCGGTCAGCCAGCGCCCGCTCGCCCGGCACCGGCAGGCCATCCACCCCCATCGGGTTGGGCTGCCCCCAGGTGCCGGTCGCGTCGATCACCGCCCGCGCCAGCGTCACCTGCTCATTGCCCGCCGCGTCGTGCCAATGGATGGCGAATGGCGCCGTGTCGCGTCCGGCATTGCTCACCTTGTCGCGCCCCTGCCGGGTGATCGCCGTCACCGTGGCCCCCAGCCGCAGCCGCGGCGCGATCTGCGGCAGCTCGGCGAGGGGCTTCAGATACCGCGCCACGATCTCGCCGCCCGTCGGCAGCTCCGTCTCTTCCGGCGCGTCCCAGCCGCTCGCCTGCAGTAAGGCTCGCGCGGCGCTGTCCACATTGTATTCCCACGGCGAAAACACCCGCACATGCGCCCATTGGCTGAGACTCGCGCCGACCCCCGCGCCCTTCTCGAAGATCACCGGCACCAGGTTCCGTGTTACGATCTGCGCCGCCGCCGCCAGCCCCACCGGGCCCGCGCCGATCACCGCGATTGGAAGTGTTTCGCTCATCTATTCGATCCTTCTAGAAAAATAGAAATTTAACCCAAATGAGAGAGCGACCTATGCCGCTGCCTCGGTGTCCGTCGTCGCTACGCAGCCTTCGGCATCAGCGCAGCATTCATCCGCCAGATAGCCGATCAGCCCATTCATGCTCGCATAGTTCGCCCGGCAGATCAGCGTCGTCGCCTGCCGCTCCTGGCTGACGAGGTTCACCTCGATCAGCTTCTTGAGATGGTGCGACAGCGTCGAGGACGGAATATCGAGCTTGAGCTGCAGCTTGCCCACCGGCAGCCCATTGTCCCCGGCCCGCACCAGCGTCCGGTAAAGGGTGAGCCGCGTTGGGTTGCCGAGCGCTTCGAGCTGCGATGCTGCTGTTTCGATGTTCATGGAAATAGCATATCGTCGAAATCGGTACCGTCAACCCTATTTCGACGATCGTGGAAGGACCGTCATAAAACCTTCACTGGACGCCCAGGTGATGCATCGATAATCCTCGATATATGGAATCGACAAACGCCATCGATGTTCTCGCCGCCCTCGCGCAGCCCACCCGCCTTGAGGCCTTCCGGCTGGTCATGCAGCACGAGCCCCACGGCCTCCCCGCCGGCGAGGTCGCCCGCCTGCTCGATGTGCCGCAGAACACCATGTCCACGCACCTCGCCATCCTGGCCCGGGCCGGGCTGATCTCGTCCGAGCGCCAGAGCCGCTCCATCGTCTACCGCGCCGAAATCGACACGGTGCGCCAGATCGCCAGTTTCCTCGTCAACGATTGCTGCGGGGGCCGCCCCGAGCTCTGCGAGCCGCTGGTCGCCGAATTCACCCCCTGCTGCACTCCAAAGGAGGCGGGCAATGCCTGCTGCTGACCGGACCTACAACGTGCTCTTCCTCTGCACCGGCAATTCCGCCCGCTCGGTGCTCGGCGAAGCCCTGCTCAATCATGTCGGCGCCGGCCGCTTCCGCGGCTTCTCCGCCGGCAGCACTCCAAAGGGCCAGGTCCACCCCATGACCCTCGCCGTGCTTTCCGAGGCCGGCATTTCGACCGCGGGGCTCCGCTCCAAGTCGTGGGAAGAGTTCGCCGGCCCCGCGGCGCCGCGCATGGATTTCGTCTTCACCGTCTGCGACAACGCCGCTGGCGAGACCTGCCCGATCTGGCCCGGCCAGCCGATGACCGCCCACTGGGGCATCGAAGACCCCGCCGCCGTCACCGGCCCGGAGTTCAAGCAGCGCCAGGCCTTCGAGGACGCGCTGCGCTTCATGCGCAACCGCATCGCCGCCTTCGTCAACCTGCCCATCGACACCATCGACCGCATGGTGCTCGGCTCGAAATTGCGCGGCATCGGCGCCATGGATGGCTCCACCGGCAAGGCCTCCGGCGCCGCATGACCCTGCCGCGCCGCCTCGCTGCCGAAGCGCTCGGCATGCTGCTGCTCACCGCCACGGTGATCGGCTCCGGTATCATGGCCGATCG
>DASWWF010000138.1:0-1699 GCA_036401035.1 Devosia sp. | reverse complement strand
AGACTTCGGCAAGCGCCCGCAGCTGCGAGTGGGAGCCGAAGATCAGGTCGACGCGGGTGGCGGTCCAGCGCGGCGCACCAGTGACACGATCGACGCCCTCGTAGACGCTGTGGTCGTCGGAGGCCGGCTTCCACCGGGTCGCCATGTCGAGGAGGTTGACGAAGAAGTCGTTCGTCAACTGCCCCGGGCGGCTGGTGAGCACCCCATGCGCCGGCTTGCCGGCTTCGAGGACGCGCAGGCCACCGACGAGGACGGTCATTTCCGGCGCGGTGAGGCCGAGGAGCTGGGCCCTGTCGACCAAGGCGGCCTCCGGCGACAGGCGCTGCGGAGCCCGGAAATAGTTCCGGAACCCGTCGGCGGTTGGTTCGAGCCAATCGAACGACTCCGCGTCGGTCTGCTCGGCTGAGGCATCCATGCGACCCGGCGTGAACGGCACGGCGATGGCGACGCCGGCATCCTGCGCCGCCTTTTCGACACCGGCACCGCCGGCCAGCACGATGAGGTCGGCCAGCGACACCTTCTTGTTGCCGGTCTGGGCGGCGTTGAACTCGGCCTGGATGCCTTCGAGCACGCCCAGTACGCGGACAAGCTGCTCAGGCTGGTTGGCCTCCCAGTCTTTCTGCGGAGCCAGACGGACACGAGCACCGTTGGCACCGCCGCGCATGTCGGACCCTCGATAGGTCGAGGCCGAAGCCCAGGCGGTCGAGACCAGTTCGGCGACCGAAAGGCCCGAGGCCAGAATCTTGGCCTTGAGTGCAGCGACGTCGACGTCATCGACGACGGCATGGTCGAGAGCCGGGATCGGGTCCTGCCAGATCAGATCCTCAGCCGGCACTTCCGGACCGAGATAGCGGGCCTTGGGGCCCATGTCGCGGTGCGTCAGCTTGAACCAGGCGCGGGCGAAGGCGTCCGCAAACTCGTCCGGATTTTCGAGGAACCGACGGGCGATCTTTTCGTATGCCGGGTCGACGCGCAGCGCGAGGTCCGAGGTCAACATGGCCGGAGTATGCCGCTTTTCGGGATCGTGCGCGTCCGGAACGGTGTTGGCGCCCATGCCGTGCTTGGGGATCCACTGGTGCGCGCCGGCCGGGCTCTTGGTCAGTTCCCATTCGTAGCCGAAGAGGTTCCAGAGGAAGTTGTTGCTCCAGCGGGTCGGCGTCGTCGTCCAGATGACTTCGAGGCCCGAGCCGATGGCGTCGCCGCCCTTGCCGGTGCCGAACGTGTTGGCCCAGCCCAGACCCTGCTCTTCGAGGCCCGCCGCTTCGGGTTCCGCGCCGACATTGTCGGCCGGGCCGGCGCCGTGCGTCTTGCCGAAGGTGTGGCCGCCGGCGATGAGCGCCACGGTCTCATAGTCATCCATCGCCATGCGGGCGAAGGTGTCGCGGATGTCGCGCGCCGAGGCCAACGGATCGGGATTGCCGGCCGGGCCTTCGGGATTGACGTAGATGAGGCCCATCTGCACGGCAGCGAGCGGGCTCTCCAGCTCGCGCTCGCCTTGGTAGCGTTCGGTGTCGGCGAGCCATTCACCTTCCTGGCCCCAATAGATGTCGAGTTCGGGCTCCCAGGTGTCGGCGCGGCCGCCGGCAAAGCCGAAGGTCTTGAACCCCATGGATTCGAGCGCGACATTGCCGGTGAGAATGAAGAGGTCGGCCCAGGAGATGCGGTTGCCGTACTTCTGCTTGATCGGCCAGAGCAGGCG
>DASWWF010000137.1:0-2340 GCA_036401035.1 Devosia sp. | reverse complement strand
GAGCGCGACTGGCTCAACGCGTATCACAAGCGGGTCTTCCGCGAGATCGGCCCGCAGGTGAAGGGCGAGGTGAAAGCCTGGCTCAAGGAAGCCACGCGGGCGATTTAGCCCTCCGAGAAGCTCCAGGTCACCCGGCCCTTGAGCGGGGCGGCGACCTGGCCGGAATTGTGCGAGGCTGAGCCGGTTTCCACTTCAGCGATGCCCGTCCAGGTCCCGCCGGTGGGCTGGTCGATGAGTTCGATCGTCTGCGGCCCTTCGATCAGCGGCGTCGAGCGTTCGTGGGTGAAGGCGGTCGGCCCCATGGTGACGGGCACCTCGAGCTTGGCGGCCGGCAGGCGCAGGCTCATCGCGCCTGTCGCGGTATCGAGTGTCAGCTCGATGCGGCAGGCATAGTCCATCAGGTACGCGTCCTCGACCGGAAGCGTCAGCGCGCCGTTACGGGTGAAGCGATAGGCGACGGCCGGATTGGGCGGCGGGATCACGACGCCGCTGAGAACATCCTCCACCACCAGCGTCCCCCTGGCGCAGGTGCCGTGATGGTCGGCGGCGAAATTCCGGTAACGGCCCGGTTGCGCGCCGGTCATCTGCGCGAAGGCGTCGGCGCTGCTTTCGGCGCTCTGGGCAAAGGCCATCATCGCATCGGCGAGGCATTTCTGGTTCTCGCCGCAGGCCGCGGTCCTGGCCTGCAGGTCCTCGACCGCCGGGGTCGTGCCCGGCTGGTTCTTGCCGTCAGTCGAGACGATGGCATAGGCGTCGATGCCGATATCGACGAGGCCGAAGTCCACCTCCAGCGTGCGCAGCGCCTCGATCCTCGCCCACTCGACGCCGTTGGGAAAGTTCACCCGATTGGCGCCCGCCAGTTCGATGCGGACATGGAGGCTCGCGCGCGGCTGCCCGGCAAACGGGTCATCGACAGCTCTGGCAGGCTGGGCGAGTGCAAGGGCGGCAATGGCCGCAAGGACGAAGCGCATATTCCCTCCGGAAGTCGAAGGGGTCGCTGGTAACCGGCGGGGGACAGGTCGCCCAGCCGGCAAAGACTATGCGCGCGGGACCTTTGCGCTGCGCGAGGGCCCTATTTGACGTCCCACGGGTCGTAGATCAGCAGCCACGAGAGCATCCAATTCTCGCCGGCGCCGGTGGAGGTGACGTCGTCGACCTTCCAGCCGTCGACTTCCTTGACCATGGCGACGGTGAGCAGGCTCGGATGGTCGAAATTGTGGAAGCTGACGGTGGCCAGCGCATTGTCGCCCAGCACCACCGGCTCGCCGATCACCACATCGAGCAGCAGCGCATTGTCGCTGTCGAGGAACGGATTGAAGGCGCGGTTGGGCGAGGCGTCGGATCCAGAAGTCAGTGCCGACACATCATCGGTGGCGCGATTGGCATGATCGATGAACAGGCCCTTCAATCGGTTCGAATAGAACGGATCGAGGCTCTCGTGCTTCTTGCCGGCCTGGTAGGGCTGGTAGATTGCCTCGAGCAGCGACTTGGGATTGTCGAATGCCTGCGCCGCTGCCGGCACCAGCAGGAAAAGAATCGTCAGAAAGATGCGCACACTGGCCCCCCGGCCCCGAAACGATGGACCGACGGCTAGCGCAGCCTTGGGGCACCAAGGCGGCGCCAATCGGCTAAGATTGTGGCGGCTACTGGCGAGCCAAGAATCCGGCGAGCCGCTCGATGCCCTCGACCAGCCGCGGCTCGGCGACCGCGTGGCACCAGCGCAGCCAGCCGGCGCCCTCGGGGCCAAAGGCGGCGCCCGGCGCCAGGCCAAGTCCTGCCTCGGCCACCAGCCGCTTGGCGAGCGCGATGGTGTCGCCCTGCCCTTCGATGCGGAAGAACACGTACATGGCCCCGCCAGCCTCGGGCACGACCGTGCCGGGCAGCGCTCGCAACCCGTCGACCAGGACCTCCCGAGTGCGCCTCAGATGTGCGCGGAGCCGCGCCACCTCGTCCTCGCCCTGCTGCAGCGCCACGGTGGCGGCGCGCTGGACCGGTTCGAGAATGCAGGAGGTGTTGTATTCGATGACCTTGGTGAGGTCGGCGACCACCGCTTCGGGCGCCACGATCCAGCCGATACGCCAGCCCGTCATCGACCAGGATTTTGAAAAGCTGTTGACCGAGATGACGCGGTCGCCCGGCTCGGCCCGCGCCAGTAGTGACGGCGCGGACTTGAGCGCCGGATTGTGCACCAGCCGCTCATAGACATCGTCGCCCAGGAGCCAGATGCCGTGCTTGCGGCAATGCGCCAGCACCGCGTCCAGCGCCTCGGGCTCGATGGTCCAGCCGGTGGGATTGTTGGGCGAGTTGATGATGCAGAGCCGCGTCTCCGGCGTCAGAGCG
>DASWWF010000136.1:0-2439 GCA_036401035.1 Devosia sp. | reverse complement strand
GGCGACGGCAAATTTGCCAACGGCAACTCCATCATCAAGCTGATCAACACCAGCTCCAAAACCATCCCGAAGGGCGGCACGATCGAAGTGACTTACCCCAATGGCAGCAAGGAGACCTTCATCGCTCCCGCGGACATCGGCCCAGGCGCGTATGTCAGCATAGCCGGCCCCCCGGGCGCGACGCCAGGCAACTACCCCTGTACGGCCTCTGCGAGCGGTCGGGTGCCTGCAGAGCAGCCAAGCCCTGCCGTCGACGGCGCCGCAAGCGGCAACCCGACCATTCCGCCCCAGCTCGTTTGCTGGTTCGAGGTGGTCGACGGCAAAGTCATTATCTACTGGCAAAACAAGGGTGGCTCGCCCGTCCCCGCGGGCACCGAGGTCAACGGAAAGAACGCGGCCGGCATCGGCGTTACCGTATGGATCGCCAACCCCATCAATCCGGGCGAGACGAAATCTCTCGAGCTGGATGCCGACCCGAGCCTGGCGAACGAAGCCTGCAAGGCCTCCTTCACCATACCGCACTAGGCGCGACCCGATTGAGGGCCGCTGCCGGCCTCAGAACGCCGGCTCGGCCTGGTTGAGGGTGCCCCCGATGCGGACGGGGAACAGGCGCTGGGCGAGACCGGTCTGCGGATCGGTCTCGATGGCGACGCCGCACAGCGTCGCCTCGCCCTCGGCCGGGGTGAAGCGGCCATTGGGGATGCCGGTGAGGAAGCGGTTGAGCGGCTCTTCGGGATCGACCCCGATGATCGAGTCGAAATCGCCGCACATGCCGGCGTCCGCCATCAGCGCCGTGCCGCCCTTGAGGATACGGTGGTCGGAGGTGGGGATGTGCGTATGCGTGCCCACCACCAGCGTCGCCCGCCCATCGAGGAAAAAGCCCATGCCCTGGATTTCGGACGTGGCTTCGGTGTGGAAGTCGACGATCACCGCATCGGCCTGTTCGCCCAGCGGGCAGGCGGCGATGGCGGCTTCCACCGCCCGGAACGGATCGTCGATCGGGTCCATGAACACCCGGCCCAGCGCATTGATCACCAGCACCCGATGGCCGTTGCGGCTCTCGATGAGATTGGCGCCGCGACCGGGCGTGCCGTCGGTCATGTTGATCGGCCGGATGAGCGTCGGCTCGCGCGCGATATAGGAGAGCGTGTCGCGCTGGTCGAAGGCGTGATCGCCCAGCGTCACCACATCGGCGCCGGCGGCGCGCAGGTCATTGAAATGGCCCTCGGTGAGGCCTCGCCCGTGGCTGGCATTCTCGCCATTGATGACGACGAAGTCGAAGCCGTGCCTTTCGATGATGCCCGGCAGCCGCTCGCTGACGGCATCGCGGCCGGAGCGGCCCACCACATCGCCCAGGAACAGAAATCTCATGCCGACGTCCCGAACCCGGTGACGCCGTTTTCGGTCACGACCGCGTCGAGCGGCACATCGTGGCTGTCGCGGGGAATGTGGTCGAACTCCTGGAGGGCAAAGGCGAAACCGACGAGCGTAGGCTTGGTGCTGATGCGGCTCAGTGTGCGGTCGTAATAGCCGCCGCCATAGCCCAGCCGGGTCCCGTGCTTATCGAAGCCCAGGAGCGGCATCAGGATGACATCGGGCTCGACGACCGGCGCCAGTTCATCCGGCGCCAGCGTGCCGAAGCCGGAGGGATAGAGCGCCGTGCCCGGCTGCCAGAGCCGCAGTTCGAGCGGCAATCCGTCACCCACGACCACGGGCAGGCAGACCGGCTGCCCATCGTCCATGAGCCTGGTCAGCACCGGCTTGACGTCGAGTTCATCGCGGATCGGCCAATAGGCGGCGACCACCTGGCCGGGTCTGAGCGTCACGCCCTCGAAAAAGTGCGCCGCGGCGGCCTTCGAGGCTTCGGCGCGTCGATCCGGCCACATCGCATCGCGCATCGCATGCGCTTTGGTCCGCATCGCTGCCTTGGCCTGTTCGATTCCGGCGTCGCCCAATACTGGTCCCTCGTCTCGCTTTCTTATCTATAGGCCGCGCCGCTTGTGGCAACCAAGTACTTCTTTCGCGGGGCGCAGGCCGTGCTGCAGCGCGTCGGCGTGAAGGGCGCCTCGGCAAAGCCCTTCGACAGCGAAGTGATGATCGAACTGGCTGGCGAAATGTCGCCCGCTCGCCGCGCCACCCTGATCAAGGCCCGCGACGAACGCCGGATCGACGACGAGGTGATGCGCGAAGAATCGGAGAGGATGGATGTCGAGCGGGCCTGGCCAACTGAACGCCGGACCGGCGCTGGATCGCTGGAGGAGAGTTAGGTGCCGCCCTGGCCGTGGGATACTCGATCCCGGGAACCTACAACGTAGGTGGGCGCCGTGTGTCCGAACCCACGGGTCCGGTCAGGGACAGCTCCCTTTGGAATCGATAAGGCCCCGGGAATATAAAGATCCAACACGCACCGGGCAGCGATTGGAATATAGGGGCGATCGG
>DASWWF010000135.1:0-4495 GCA_036401035.1 Devosia sp. | reverse complement strand
GGCCGCCTCGTAGACCTCGCGCGGGATGGCCTGCAGGGCGGCGAGGATGACGAGGAAGGTGAAGGGAAAGGCCTTCCAGATCGAGAGGGCGATGACGAGCGGCATGGCGAGGTTGGGATCGGAGAGCCAGTTGAGGTTCTGGTCGATACCCGGGATCAGCTGCGCAAAGACGTTCATGACGCCGAAGGTCGGATTGCACATCCAGATGAAGACGAGGACGGCCGAGATTTCGGGGAAGGCCCAGGGGACCGCGATGGCGCTGCGCGCCAGGTTGCGGCCGCGGAACTTGCGGTTGAGCAGCAGCGCCGAGAGCAGCCCGAGCGATACGGCGCCCACGACCACGAAAGCCATGTAGGTGAAGGTGACCTGGACGGCGAACCAGAAGTCGTCGTCCTCGACCAGGCGCTCATAGTTGCGCAGGCCGACCCAGCGGACATTGTCGACGCCGACGACGTTGTTGGAGAAGCTGGTGAGGACCTGCTGCACGATCGGCAGGAGGATGAAAACCGCCAGATAGGCGACGATGAGAAAGACCAGGGTATAGGCGAGGGAGCTCTGCCGGCTCCACCCGAACCGTCGCGTGCCCCTGGCGCGTTCTTCTGCAGGCTCTGCCATTGCTGACTGTAACATTCGCTCGATTTATCCGGAGACCGACGGAGGGGCGAAGCCCAGTGGATGCCGGCCTCGCCTCCAAACTCACGCAGCAGCAGGGGGCGATCCGGAGACCGCCCCCGATGCAATCAGTTCGATCGGTTACAGCGTGAAGCCATCGAAGAGCCGCTCGGACGCCTGCTCCAGTTCCTGCTGAGCGTCGGCCATGGCGTCCTCGACCGGACGGTTGGCGACCAGCACTTCGGAGAACTTGTCCATGACGACGTTGCCGAATTCCTGGTTGAAGAAGATGTAGTCGCCCATGATTTCGAGCGGCGTGATCGCCTTGCCCTGCAGGTAGCCTTCGGCCCAGAACTGCTTGTCGAGATAGTCCTTGCGGATCGCCTCCGGATAGGGCGGCACCACGTCGAGGCACCGTTCCATCAGTTCCTGATAGTTCTCGGGCTTGTACAGCCACTCGACGAAGAGCTTGGCGGCGGCCTTCTCGTCGTCCGAGGCGTTGGCATTGACGCAGATCGGATGGATGCGGGTGATGGCCTTGCCGCTGGGGCCCGGAGGCACCACGCTGCGCAGCGAAGGATAGATTTCGGGGCCGGAACTGGACCAGATATTGACCGCGGCGGAGACGATGAGCTGCTGGCCGATGCGGCCATTGGCGTACATCTGGTTGGCGGTCGCCACGTCGGTACCTTTCGGCATCGCCTTGTCGTACATGGTCTTGAAGAGTTTGAGGCCCTCGATCACCGGCGCCGAATTCACGACCGGCTTGCGGCCCTCGGCCCAGACGCCATCGAACATCACCGCCCATTGCTGCAGGATGAACCAGAAGTCACCCGGTTCACTCATCAGGTGCGGCGAGTAGATGCCGAACTGGTCGGGCGCCTTGGTCAGCGCGGTGGAGGTCTCCACCCATTCCTCGACCGAGGTCGGAGCGCCGAGGCCTGCCTTGTCGAACATAGCCGAGTTGTAGAGCAGGCCGAACTTGACGGTGACGATGTCGAGGCCGTGCACCTTGCCGTCGATACGCAGGTGGTCGTGCGCGGCGCTCAGCTTGTCGCCGATGCCGAGCTTGTCGACGATGTCCTGCAGGGGCTCGAGGTGGCCGCCGCGCAGCAGCCGCACGACGAGATCGGGCGTGGTGTGGAAGAGGGCGCCGTTGATCTTGCCCGACTGGGACTGGATCAGCATGTTGTTGGTGAATTCGTTGAACGGCGCGCCGGCTTCCTCGATGAAGACGTCGCTCTGCTCGGCGTGGAATTTCGCCAGGATCGCCCGCCAGGCGTCGCCGCGGCCGGGTTCGTTCCACATCCACGACACCAGCGGGATCTTGATCTTGGCGTTCTGGGCGAGTGCTGGCGTCGCCAGGGCCGCGGCAAGCCCTGCCGCCGCGGTGCGCTTCAGGAAGTCACGGCGTCCCATGCCCATCGAGCGTGGGAGCAAGAGGCCGTTGCCTGGTCTGTTCATGTTCGTTCCTCCTCATGGAAGCGGCGCGATGGTCATTCGCCATCTTGCGCGCCGGTTCCGACCAATCTTGATACCGGTACCAATTGCCCCTGCCGATGCGCCGGCAGCCGTGGCGGCCGGTGACAGAAACGATGTGTCCTGGCTTCCCCTCGTCAGCGGCACTCTCCTCAGTGCCGGCGGCGGCCGGAGAGATGGCACACGCCACCCCATCCAAAAGCTATGATGCTATTATAATTCTTTGATGGTGTCCATGGCGATGCTGTCGCAGCCAGGGAGATTCGGCGCGCGATCAGACGAGGTCGTTGGGAGCGTCGTAGGTGATCGAGAACATGTCGGCCGGGTGGCGGGCGATGGAGAACTCGACATTGGCCTGGTCGGCGGACTGGTAGAGCATTTCCACCGCGAGGATGGCCGAGCCGACGGCGACGTTGAGATCGGCAGCGACGGCTTCGTCGGCGATTTCGGCGCGTACCGTGCAATGGGCCACGGCCATGCGGATGTTGAGCCGGCGCTGCACGGCGCGGAAGATCAGCACGTCGTTGAAGTCGGCCTTGCTGAGCTGGGCGCCAAGGTGAGGGGGGAAGTAGGTGGTGATCTGCGCCTTGCGCTGCTTGCCGACCATCAGCATGGAGCGCAGGCAATAGCCCTGCTCGTCCTTGCCGAGGCCGAAATGGCGCTGCAGGACGGGGGAACTCTCCTTGCGGTAGGACTTGATCTTGAGCGAGGCGTCCTTGGTGAAGGCCGCCATGTCGTTGAAGTTCTTGAAGGTCCAGCTCAGCGTCACGGGCGGGGAGGCGGAGGTGACGACGGCGGGCTTGGCGGAGCGCTTGCGGATGAGGCCATCAGCCTCGAGATCGCGCAGGGCCTGGCGGACGGTAATGAGGCTGACGCCGAAGCGGTCGGCGATCACGGCTTCCTTGGGCAGCTCGCCACCGACCGGGAAACTGCCATTGACGATGGGCTCGCGCAGGATGTCGGCCAGCTGCCGGTAGAGGGGGCCCTGGGCCCTGAGGAGCGTGCGCTTGGGCAGGATGTCGATGGCCAGTTCGTTCATTGCAGCAGTCAGGTCCCCGAAGTGCGGCGATCATAATAGCAGGATCCCCGGAAGACCACCCGGCGGCCCGCTGCTCCCCAGCTATACGAGCAGGCGAAGCGGCTCTTCCAGATAGGCCCTAAAGCGCGTCAGCAGCTCGGCGGCGGCATCGACATCGACCTGGGTCTCGTCGAAGGCGAGGAGGCACTCGCCGGCGGCGGGGCCGGCCGAGAGCACGAGGCGCAAGGCGCGGCCGGGCAGCAGCGGCAGCATGACCGGGCGGATATCGGCGGCGGTGATGAGCCGGATAGAGAGGGTCGCGGGTTCGGCGGCCTGGTCGAGGCCGGCCTCGATGGCGGCGAGGAGGCGGGACCGGGCGGGGCCGAGCGAGCCCTTGCGGATATCGGCGAAGACCAGTTGCCGGCGCTCGTGCTCGAAGGCGACCGGGGCGCCGTCGAGGCGGTTGGCGGCGGGCACGTCGTCGAGGGCGCAACCGGCGGCGCGCAGCACGGCGTCGTCGAGGGCGAAGGGGACATCGGCCTTGCCGAAGTTCTCCAGCACCTCGCGGAGTTTTCCGAGCGCGAGGGTGGTGGCGAGGGCGGAGGCCTGGGGGCCGGCAGCGACGGCGGGAGCGGTCGCTTTCGGCACGAAGGCGACGATGTCGGCGGCGGTGATGCGGCCGGAGGGGCCAGAGCCCGCCAATTGCTCGATGGCGATGCCGCGCTCGCGGGCGAGGCGGCGGGCATAGGGAGAGATGGCGCGGCGGGCGGTGGCGGCCGTCATCAGCGCTTCAGATATTCGGCGTTGACGCAGTTGGTGAGGCGGCCCTCGGCGATGAAGGCGTGCACGACCTCGATGGACTTCAACCGCAGGTCGACCATGGAGGCGGGGCTGTAGAAGGCGGCGTGCGGGGTGACGATCAGGCGGTTCCTGATCCAGTCCTCGCCGGCGCGCCAGGCGCGGAACAGCGGATGGTCGAGGTCGCCGGGCTCGTTGGGCAGCACGTCGATGCCGGCGCCGGCGATCTGGCCGGCACGGATGGCGGCTTCGAGCGCCGAGATGTCGATGATGGGACCGCGGGCGGTGTTGACGAGGATCAGTCCAGGCTTGGCAGCAGCGAAGGCCTCGGCGTTGAGCAGGCCGCGGGTGGCGTCGTTGAGCGGGGCGTGGATGGAGACCACGTCGCTGCGGCCCATCAGTTCGGCGAGCGAATGGACGCGCTCGTAGCCGGTGGAGAGATCGACGCCCGAAAGCAGCTGCGGATCGTAGAACACCACCTTCATGTCGAAGGCGGCGGCGCGGCGGGCGGCGGCAAGGCCGATACGGCCAAGGCCGACAATGCCGAAGGTCGCGTTCTTGTGGCGGCGGATCAGCGGCGCCTTGTTG
>DASWWF010000134.1:0-4392 GCA_036401035.1 Devosia sp. | reverse complement strand
TCGACGCCCACCGCCGCCACGCCTACCAGCGCCTGTCGCGGCGCTGGAAATCGCATCCAGCCGCCACCGGGCTCTACATCGGCATCAATATCGTGTGGCTCTTGCCCGTGGCCTTCCTCGCCGGCGACCGCCTGTTCGGCTTCTTCGCCATGCTGATGGCCTATGGGCCGGTGATCGTGCTGATGCTCATGGCCGGGGCAGGGCGCCCCGAGGAGAAGATCGCCTAGACCCAGAGCGACATGAACAGCGCCGCCACCGCGACGATGCTCATCGAGGCGATGACCGAGGCCACCAGCATGCGCTTGGCCCAGGTGACCTGCAGAACCACCTCGCCATCGGTCATGGCGCGGACATTCAACTCATCGCTGTCGATATCGATATTCGCCATGACGAAACCCCTCGGTCTGACGGTCCGAAAAGGCTGCGCCGAACCAGGGCCTTGCGCCAGCAGAGACCAAAATCACGCTTAATTTTCTTCAAATGCGATGCAGTTTGGAGAACCCGGCCAAGCGCCTATGCGCAACCGCCGGCTTGCGCTATGAGAACCGACCCATTCGAGTTGCGCCCCGAGACTGCGACATGACTGCTCTTTCCCGCCGCCACTTCGTCGTCTTCGGCTCCGCCGCCCTGCTTGCCGGCTGCACTGCCAGCATCGCCCCATCGACCAGCACGCCGACCGCGCCCAACCAGTTGAGCCAGTCGGCCATCATCGCCGCCATCAACGGCACCCGCGCCAAAAACGGCAAGCCGCCTCTGCAGTACAACAACCGGCTCGAGGCCGCGGCCCGCTCGCAGGCCAACCTCATGGCCACCAAGGACCAGCTCTCGCACAATCTTGGCGTCACCCTGCGCCAGCGCGTTGCCGCCGCGGGTTACGACGGCGCGGTGGGCGAGAATGTCGCCGGTGGGCAGAAGTCGCTCGAACAGGCCATCCAAGGCTGGCTGGATTCCCCGGCCCACCGCAACACGCTGCTCTCGACCCGCTTCACCGAGTTCGGCCTTGCCGTCGCCTCGGTCGGCCCCGGCCGCAAATCTCGCTACGGCACCTATTGGGCCTTCATCGCCGGCGGCAGTTTCGAGGCCTGGAAGCAGCCCTAGACTGCGCGCGTCAGCGTCCGCTTGACCGCATCGCGCCAGCCCTTGAGCTTGGCTTTGCGCGTCGCCTCATCCATGCGCGGATTGAACTGCCGGTCCAGCGCCCAGCGCTTGGCGAACCCGGCCATACCCGGCCACACGCCCGCCTTCCAGCCCGCCAGCCACGCCGCGCCCAGCGCCGTGGTTTCGAGAATGGTTGGCCGGTCCACCGGTGAATCGAGAATGTCGGCGAGGAACTGCATGGTGTAGTCCGAGGCCACCATGCCGCCATCGACGCGCAGCACCGTGTCGCGCGCGCCCTTCCAGTCCTTGCGCATGGCATCGACCAGGTCGCGCGTCTGGTAGCTCACCGCTTCGAGCGCCGCCCGCGCCAGCTCCGACCGGCCGGTATTGCGGCTGAGGCCATAGATCGCACCCCGCGCTTCCGCATCCCACCACGGCGCCCCGAGCCCGACAAAGGCCGGCACCAGATAGACCTGCTGGTCCGGATCCGCCTCCTTGGCGAGCTTGCTGCTCTGCGAGGAGTCCTCGATGATCCGCAGCCCGTCGCGCAGCCACTGCACTGAGGCGCCCGCCATGAAGATCGCGCCCTCGAGCGCATAGGTGGTCTTGCCGTCGAGCCGGTAGGCGATGGTGGTCAGCAGCCGGTTCTTTGAACGCACCAGGTCCGTGCCCGTGTTGAGCAGCGCGAAACAGCCCGTGCCATAGGTCGATTTCAGCATGCCCGGCTCGAAGCAGGCCTGGCCAATGGTGGCCGCCTGCTGGTCGCCGGCCGAGCCGCAGATGGGGATCGCGGCGCCGAAATGCTCCGCCAGCGCGGTGCCGAAATCGGCCGCATTGTCCTTGACCTCGGGCAGCATGGCGCGCGGTACGTCGAGCATTTCGAGGAGCTCGTCGTCCCACTGGTTGGTCTCGATATTGTAGAGCAGCGTCCGGCACGCATTGGTGACGTCGGTGGCATGCACCTTCCCGCCGGTGAGCCGCCAGATCAGGAAACTGTCGATGGTGCCGAAGGCCAGTTCGCCCTTCCTGGCCCGCGCCCGCGCGCCCGGCACCTTGTCGAGGATCCACTTGATCTTGGGGCCGGAGAAATAGGGGTCGAGCAGCAACCCGGTCTTGCGGGTCACCATTTTCTCATAGCCCTTCTTGATCAGCTTTTCGCAGATCGCGGCGCAGCGCCGGTCCTGCCAGACGATGGCATTGTGGATCGCCTTGCCGGTCTTCTTGTCCCAGACGACGGTGGTCTCGCGCTGGTTGGTGATGCCGATGGCGGCGATGTCCTTGGCGGTGATGCCGGCCTTCTTCAGCGCCGTCTTCACCGACCAGATGCAGGTCGCCCAGATCTCCTCGGGGATATGCTCGACCCAGCCCGATGCCGGAAAATGCTGGGTGAACTCCATCTTGCCCATGCCGGCGATGCGCTGGTTCTCGTCGAAGACGATCGCCCGGCTCGATGTCGTGCCCTGGTCGATGGCGAGCACATATCCGCTCATGAAGTCCCCCCTAAAATCCTCGGCCTGCCATATACGCGGCCAGGCGCTCCTTGTCTTCCGCCGTCACGCGCAGCCCGAGCTTGGTGCGCCGCCATAAGACGTCATCGGCCGTGCGCGCCCACTCTTCCGCCATCAGGTAGTCGACCTCGCGGGCATAAAGCGTCGAGCCGAAATGCGCCCCGAGATCGCCCGTCTCCCGGGCCTCGCCGAGCAGCGCATCCACCCGCGTGCCGTAGAGCCGGGTCAACCGCCGCACCAGCGCCGGGTCGAGCCGCGGATAAGTCCGCTGCACCTTGCCCACCTGTGCCTCGAATTCGGTGGTCGGGAACTCGCCGCCCGGCAGCTTGGCGTTCCGCGTCCAGCGTGGCCCCATCCGGCCGATCAACTTGCCGAACCCGTCGACGACCTCCTCGGCCAGGCGGCGCGAGGTGGTGAGTTTGCCGCCGAACACATTGATCAGCGACGCCCCTTCTTCTTCCTCGGTGCGGATGACGTAGTCACGCGTCGCCTCCTGCGCTGCGCTGGCCCCGTCATCGTAGAGCGGCCGCACCCCGGCATAGCTCCAGACGATCTCATCCCGCGTCAGTGGCTTGGCGAAATACTCGCTCGCCGCCGCCAGCAGGTAGTCGGTCTCTTCCTCGCTGATCCTGACCGGGCCCGGCTCCTCTTTGAAGTCGAGGTCGGTGGTGCCGATCAGCGTGAAATCGTCCTCATAGGGAATGGCGAAGATGATGCGGTTGTCCGCATTCTGGAAAATGTAGCAGCGGTCGTGCTCGAACTGCCTCTTGACCACGATGTGGCTGCCCTTGACGAGCCGCACATGGCGCGCGTCGTTGCGGCCCAGCGCCTGGTTGATCACCTGGTCGACCCACGGCCCGCCCGCGTTGACCAACAGGCTGGCGCTCACCACCTCGCGACCCTTCGGCCCCTCGATGGTCACCATCCAGCCGTCCTCACCGCGCCGCGCCGCAACCACCTTGGTCCGCGTCTCGATCCGCGCGCCATGGTCCTGCGCGTCCTTGGCGTAAAGCGTCACCAGCCGCGCATCGTCCACCCAGCAGTCCGAATATTCGAAGGCGGTGGAATAGCCCGGCTTCAGCGGCTTGCCCGCCTCGTCGGTGCGCAGGTCCAGCGTCTTGGTCGGTGGCAGCAGTTTGCGCCCGCCCAGATAGTCGTAGGCCACCAGCCCCAGCCGCAGGAACCATGCCGGCCGCAGCCCCGTGTGGTGCGGCAGCACGAAGCGCAGCGGCCAGATGATGTGCGGTGCCGAGGCCCACAGCACCTCGCGCTCGGCCAGCGACTCATGCACCAGCCGGAACTCGTAGTGCTCGAGATAGCGCAGCCCGCCATGCACCAGCTTGGTTGCTGCCGACGAGGTGCCTGAGGCGAGGTCGTGCATTTCGGCCAGCATTACCGAATGCCCGCGGCCGACCGCATCGCGGGCGATGCCGGTGCCGTTCACGCCGCCGCCGATGACGAACACGTCGAACGTGTCTTGCGCGTCACTCATCTCAGGGCAGGTCCTTCGCTGGCTACATGGAGTTCGACGCCGGCCGCCGCACAGATCGCGGCAATGGCGGTGGAGGGGGCCCGGTCCGTGACGAAGACGTCGATCTGGTCCAGATGGCCGATGCGCACCGGCGCGGCGCGTTCGAACTTCATCGCGTCGGCGACGAGGATGGTCTTGCGCGCCGTCTCGATGATCGCCTGCGCCACTTTCACTTCGCGAAAGTCGAAATCGAGCAGCGCTCCGTCATGGTCGATCGCCGACGCACCGATGACCGCATAGTCCACCTTGAACTGC
>DASWWF010000133.1:0-2406 GCA_036401035.1 Devosia sp. | reverse complement strand
GAAAGCCAGGAGCGGATCGAGATCATCCGCATGATGTGGCAGGTGGTGTTCGCCGACCGCAAGAACCACGAGCTTGAAGACAACATGGTCTGGCGCATCGCCGAACTGATCGGCGTCTCGGCGCGCGATCGCACTACTCTGCGGGCACAGATGGCCCGCGGCGCTTGACGCCCCGCGCGTCGAGCTGCTCGGCGACTTCCTCTTCCACCGCCTCGTCTATCGCCTCATCCAGCGCCAGCTTGGCGTGCTCTTCGACTTTGGCGCGCTCCCTTTCGATCTCCGCCACATCCTTGTGCTCGAGGCCGATCGCCTTGTTGGTCGCCTTGGAATACTCGATCAGATAGTCGAGCTTGACGTGCAGCGCCGCTTCGCTGCGCGCGCCCGAGACCAGGATGATTCCCGAAATCACGATGGCCGCGACCGAGAGGAAGAGGTTGAAGCCGAACATGAAGACATCGTTGAACTGCAGCATCACGCCGATGCCGATCCCGACCAGCAGCGCGATGAACGTCAGAATGAAGCCGTAAGCCGTCGACAGGAACGACGCGACTCCATTGATGGCCCGGCTGAGATTTGCGGACATGGTCATGGCCCCAACAACGCCCCAACCATGCTGTTGGATGCTTTCCGCGCTAGCGCTCCCAGGCCTCGAACGTGCCCACGACTTCCGGCGGCTTGGTGCAATCGAAGTCCGGCGCCTTCTCGTCGGCGGTCTTGCGCGCCAGCTCCGCCGCCTCCGCATTGGCTACCGCGTCGATCCACGCGATCTGGCAGGTCGCGCCCGGCTCGATCTTCGTCACCACCAGGATCCGGCCCTCCGGGCCCGGTTCCTTGCCCGCTTCCGGCTTGGGCGGCTCGGTCAGAAAAGGCACGATCGCCGCGAATGGCTTGTAGGCGCCGCTGGCGTTCGAAATGCGCCACTCGATCTTTCCGCCCAGATGGTTGAGCGGTGGTAAAGTCTGCTTGGCGGCAGGCTCGGTGGTGGAGGTCAGCCCGAACGACACCATGAAATGCTGGTCGCGCTCGGCGATCATCACCGGAATGCCCTTGTGGCCGTTGCAGGCCCAGGTCGAGCCGAAGTCGTCCGATTGCACCACGGTGCAAAGGTCGAGGTCGATCGGCGTTTCCTCGCTCTGGTTGAACTGCGCCTGCGCAGTCCCGAGCGTTCCCAGGATCATTGCGACGGCGAGGCCGAAACCCCGGAAATGCTGTCTCACGTCGAACTCCTCGCCGGCCGCGCATGGGCCATATCGATTTTGATGCCTTGCCTTCATGGCGCCAGATAGGCGAGAACCCGGCTCTCCTCCAAGCTTTGCAGGCCCCCTATGAATATCGACGCCATTCCCATCGGCAAGAATCCGCCCGACGACCTCAACGTGATCATCGAGGTTCCCCTGGGCGGCGAGCCGATCAAATACGAGATCGACAAGGCCTCGGGCGCATTGTTCGTGGATCGCTTCCTCTACACCCCCATGCGCTACCCCGGAAATTACGGCTTCGTACCGCACACCCTCTGCGGCGACGGCGACCCGCTCGACGTCGTGGTGATGAACTCCCGCCCGCTGGTGCCCGGCGCCGTGGTGCGCTGCCGCCCCTTCGGCGTGCTGTTCATGGAAGACGATGGCGGCAAGGACGAAAAGATCCTCGCCGTTCCCGTCTCCAAGCTCACCAAGATGTACGACGGCATCAAGGACATCTCCGACATGCAGGAGATCCAGCTCGAGCGCGTGAAGCACTTTTTCACTCACTACAAGGATCTCGAGCCCGGCAAGTGGGCCAAGATCGACCGCATCGGTGACCTCGCCGACGCCCGCCGGGTGATTCTCGAATCGATCGAGCTGGCCAAGCAGCAGAAGGCCGAGTGACCCCCGGCCGCATCGTCGTCCTCAACGGCGCGCCGCGCTCGGGCAAAAGTTCGATCGCGGCCGCCATCCAGGCCCATGTCCCCGGCGACTGGGTCAATCTGGGCGTCGACGCCTTCAACCGCACCATGCCCGAGCATCTGCGCCCGGGCATCGGCCTCCGGCCAGGCGGCGAACGCCCCGATCTCGAACCCACCGTCGTCCGGCTCTATGCGGCGCTCTACGACTCCATCGCCGCCACCAGCCGGCAGGGTTTCGACATGGTCGCCGATCTCGGCCACCACGATTGGTATTCCCGCCCGCTCGGCATTCTCCCCAGCTGCGCCCGCCGCCTCACCGGCCTCCCGGCCTGGATCGTCGGCGTTCGCTGTCCGGTCGAATCCATCATGGAGCGCCGCCGCGCCGACCCGCAGGGCGGCTTCTATGTCGCCGGCGACGGCATCCCCGAACCGGTGCAGCGCTGGCAGGACGCCGTGCACCGGCCCGGCATCTACGACCTCGAAGTCGACACATCCGTGCTGACGCCGGAAGCCGCGGCCGGGCA
>DASWWF010000132.1:0-1607 GCA_036401035.1 Devosia sp. | reverse complement strand
TCATCGCCATTGCGATGAAGCTCGTGGGCGTGCTGCTGATCACCTCGCTGCTGATCATCCCGGCGGCGACGGCGCGACGGCTCTCGTCCACGCCCGAGCAGATGGCGGTGATTTCGGCCGTGCTCGGCGCGGCGGCGGTGGCCGGCGGGCTCTATGGCTCGCTGAGCTACGACACGCCATCGGGGCCATCGATCGTGGTGGCGGCGCTGGCACTGTTCCTGATTTCGATTGCCGTGCCGGTGCAATTGTGGCGCAAGAAGCGGCAGGAGGCCTGATATGGCGCATACCCATGACGACCATCAGCACGAGCGGCCGCGCGACCTGACGCGCAACCAGGACCTGGTGCTCAAGACGCTCAACCATGCCGAAGCGCCGCTTTCGGCCTATGACATTCTCGACAAGCTGCGCGACGATGGCTTGCGGGCGCCGCTGCAGATCTACCGGGCGCTGGAAAAGCTGATCGACCAGGGTCTCGCGCACCGGCTGGAATCGCTCAACGCCTTCGTCTGCTGCGCGCAGGCGCATGGCCATTCGGGCGCCACCACCGGCTTTGCCATCTGCGGCACCTGCGGCCGGGTGGACGAATTCGCCGACGAGGTGGTGACCGCCCGGCTCAAGGGCTGGGCCGTCGAGCAGGGTTTTGTGCCCGAGCGTACGGTGATCGAATTGCGCGGAACCTGCGCGAAGTGCGGGAAGGCGAAGGGGTAGCCACGCCCTCGTGGTTAGACAGGCTCACCATGAGGGCTACTGAGATTGCTCGTGAGGACCTCATGGTGAGCTTGTCGAACCACGAGGTCCGGGGACCCTACCCGGCTCTCCGGCTTTCCTGCTGCCCGAGCAGCCGCACCAGGCCATCCAGCGGCAGGGGCTTGGCGAAGAGATAGCCCTGGAATTCGCGGCAGCCGAGGCGGGTCAAGGCGACGGCCTCCTCGCGGCGTTCGACGCCTTCGGCGGTGACCGAGAGGCCCATGGCATAGGCCACCACCATGGTGGATTCGACCAGCGCGGTCTTGACCGGATCCTGATCGAGCCGGTCGACCAGCGAGCGGTCGAGCTTCACTCGATCGAACTTGAACTGGCGCAGATAGCCGATGGACGAAAAGCCGGTGCCGAAATCGTCGAGGGCGATGAGGATGCCGCGGGCGCGCAGCTCTTCGAGCGCAGCGGTGGCGCGTTCGGGGCGGGTAAGCAGGAAGCTCTCGGTGATTTCGAGCTGCAGCCGCTCGGGCGGAAACTCGGTGGCGGCCAGCACCTGGTCGATCTGGTTGGCCAGCATCGGGTTGCGGAATTGCACGGTGGAGACGTTGACCGAGAGTTTGAGGCCCGGATAGCGCGCCAGGTCGCGGCAGGCGCGGCGCAGGGCGAAGAGGCCGAGGTCCTCGATCAGACCGGACGACTCGGCTGCGGGGATGAACTCGGCGGGGCCCTTGGGGCCGCCGGCGCGGCGGCGCCAGCGCAGCAGGGCTTCGACGCCGATCATGGTCTGCGAGGCGAAATCGAAGATGGGCTGATAGTCGAGGTCGAACTCGTCGGCTTCGAGGCCGCGGCGGATATCGGCCTGTTCCTCGATGCGCTTCTGGCGCTCGGCCTCGATCGACTCGTCGTGC
>DASWWF010000131.1:0-5584 GCA_036401035.1 Devosia sp. | reverse complement strand
CCGGCTCGCCGTCGAGATCACCGAAGGCGTGGTGATGGACGATTGTCCCATCGCCATGGAAAACTGCCGCGCCCTCCACGCCCATGGCGTGCGCCTCTCAATGGACGATTTCGGCACCGGCTATTCGTCGCTCAGCCACCTCGCGCGGCTGCCGGTGCACGAGCTCAAGATCGACCGCAGCTTCATGCAGGGACTGGAGGACAGCGACAATGCCCGCACCCTCGTCACCGCGGTGATCCGCATCGGCCAGAGCCTCGGACTGCAGGTGGTCGCCGAGGGCGTCGAAACCGACGCGCAGCGCCGCTTTCTGCAGGCGCTCGATTGCGACGTGCTGCAGGGCTTTCTCTTCTCCAAAGCGCTGCCGCCCGATGAACTGGCCACATGGGCCCAGAGCTACGGCGCCCAGCGCGACATTCGCGGCGCGGCCTAAGCCGACTGCGCGATCCGCTCGGTCGCCAGTTTCCGGATTTCGCGCAGTTCGCCGATCGTCGTCTGCAGATCCGACAATTGCCGTTCGAGCAGCGCAAGGCGCCTGTCGACCATTTCGGTCAGCATGTTGACCTGCGCGGTCTGCGAGTGGGCGTCGTAGAGGCTGAGATATTCCGAGATGTCGCGCAGCGAAAAGCCCAGCCGCTTGCCGCGCAGGATGAGGATCAGCCGGGCGCGGTCGCGGCGGCGGAAGATACGGGTGGCGCCGACGCGTTCGGGCGTCAGCAGCCCCTTGGCTTCGTAGAAGCGGATGGCCCGCGTCGAGATGCCGAACTCCTTGGCGAGATCGGCGATCGCGAAGAGGTCGCGATTGTGTGGCTCAGGCCGGTTCACGCTTTTGCGTCCTCTCCTTGTACTCTTCGCGGAGCTCCTTCTTGCTGAGCTTGCCGATCAGCGTCTTGGGCAGCGCATCCTTGAAGATGATTTCCTTGGGCATTTCGATCTTGTTGATCTTCTCGGCAAGGTATTTTTTCAATTCCGCTTCAGTCGCCGTCTGCCCTTCCTTGAGCTTGACGAAGGCTACCGGCGCCTCGCCGCGATATTCGTCCGGCACGCCGATGACATTGTTCTCATCGACCGCCGGATGCTCGGCGAGCGCCTCTTCTATCGTGCGCGGATAGACGTTGAAGCCTGAACAGATGATCAGGTCCTTGATGCGATCGACGAGGAAGACGTAGCCGTCGCTGTCGATGTAGCCGACGTCGCCGGTGCGCAGCCAGCCGTCCATGAAGGCCTCCTTGGTGGCCTCCTCGTTGTTGTAGTAGCCGAGCATGACCTGCGGGCCCTTGACCTGCAGCTCGCCGCGCTCGCCCAGCGCGGCTTCCTTGCTGGTTTCTATATCGACGAAGCGGATGTCGGTGCCGGGCACCGGCTGGCCGATGGACATGTGCTTGGATGGCACGCGCAGCGCCGAGCAGCAGACCACCGGCGAGGCCTCGGTGAGGCCATAGCCTTCGGCCAGCAGGGCTTTGGACACCTTGGCGAAGTTGCCGCGGGTTTCCTGCGGCAGCGCGGCGCCGCCCGAGACCACCACCTCGACGCATTCGAGCGGGCCCTTGGCCCTGTCGCCGGCCTTGGCGAGGGCGGCGATCAGCGTCGGCACGGCCGGCAGCACGTTGGCGCCGGTGCGGGTGAGGAGGTCGAGGAAGGCCTTGAGTTCGAAGCGCGGCAGCATCACCACCTGCGCGCCGTTGCAGAGCGGCACGTTCATGCAGACGGTCATGGCGAAGATGTGGAAGAAGGGCAGCACGGCGACGACGCGCGTGGGCGGGTAGAAAAGGCCGCAACCCCAGGCGTCGATCTGGCTCATATTGGCCGCGATATTGGCGTGGCTGAGCATCGCGCCCTTGGGGCTGCCGGTGGTGCCGCCAGTATATTGCTGCACCGCCACGTCCTTGAGCCGGTCGATGCTGACCGGGGTCGGCGTGTCGTTGCGGGCGATCATGTCGGCATAGTGCGTGACCTTGCCGGCGATCTTGGACTCCTTGATCTTGCTGAGGTCCTTGCTCTTGAGCAGGGTGTAGAGCAGCTTCTTGAGCCCGGGCAGGGCATCGGGGAAGTGGCAGGCGATCACCGCCTTGCCGTGGCCGGCTTCGACCAGCGCCTCGGCCTTTTCGAAGAGCTGCTTCAGATCGAGCGTGATGATCACCTCGGCGCCCGAATTGGCGACGATGTGGGTCAGTTCATGCACCGTATAGAGCGGGTTGCAGTTGACCACCGTGCCGCCGGCGCGCAGCACGCCGTAATAGGCCACCACATAGAACGGCGTATTGGGCAGCAGCAGCGCCACGCGGCTGCCCTTCTTGACGCCGAACTGGGTCTGCAGGGCGCCGGCAAAGGCGTTGATGGCCTTGGCAAGAGCGCCGAACTTGGTCTTGGCGCCGAGGAAATCGAGCGCGTCGACATCCGGCGTCCGCGCGCAGGCGGCGAGCACCTGCTCGTGCACGGGCGTGTCATTGATCGACGCGTCCCAGGTGATGCCCTCAGGATAGTGGTCGACCCAAGGTCGAACCCGAGGCGCCTCTTGTGCGTTATCAACTGCCATTCGCGGTTCCTCCCGGACTTTACGTCCCTTTGCGGGTACTATTCCACGGCATTACGTAAGCGTCAAACGAGCGACGTGGATAGGAAGATGCACGCGATGAACGTATGGGGCGTCTGGTTGACGTATACGTCAACTGTGCGTTAGGTTAGTGGAAAATCGACGGGTGCAAGCCTAGATTTGCCCCAGAGTGAACAGGGAGGCTTATCTTGGCACTAGTGGTCCTCGTCCTCGGTATCGTGGCGGTCGCGACCCTGGCCATGCGCCGGGCGCCCCTCTGGCAATGGGCACTGGCCTTTGCCGTGCTCGGCGCGCTCACCCGTATCGTCATCGACTCGACCGGCATGTGGCTCGCCACCGACGCAGTCGGCTGGTTCTTCGCGCTGCTGCCGGGCATCGTGCTCGGCCTGCTCGCCATTCCGGCCCTGCGGCAGCTGGTCCTCACCGGCCCGGCCTATGGCATGGTCAAGAAGATCCTGCCGCGCGTCTCGCGCACCGAACAGGAAGCGCTCGACGCCGGCACCGTCGGCTGGGATGCGGAACTGTTTTCCGGCCGCCCCGACTGGAGCAAGCTGCGCGGCATCCGCAAGGTCACCCTCAGTGCCGAAGAGCAGGCCTTCCTCGATGGTCCGGTGGAAAAAGCCTGCGCCATGATCGACGACTGGGACATCCGGCACAACCGCGCCGACCTGTCGCCAGAGGTCTGGGCCTATCTCAAGTCCGAGGGTTTCCTCGGCATGCTGATCTCGAAGGAATATGGCGGGCTCGGCTTCTCCGCCCAGGCGCAGAGCCAGGTGGTGTCCAAGATCGCCAGCCGTTCGGTCGCCGCCGGCATTACCGTCATGGTGCCGAACTCGCTGGGGCCGGGCGAACTGCTCGAGAAGTACGGCACGCCCGAGCAGAAGGACAAGTACCTCTCCCGTCTCGCCAAGGGTCTCGAAGTCCCGTGCTTTGCGCTCACCGGCCCCCATGCTGGTTCTGATGCGGCGGGCATGCGCGACGTCGGCGTCGTCACCTACGACATGTACGAAGGCAAGAAGACGCTCGGCGTCAAGCTCAGCTGGGACAAGCGCTACATCACGCTGGCGCCGGTGGCGACGCTGCTCGGCCTCGCCTTCAACCTGCACGACCCCGAGCACCTGATCGGCGAGGTCGACGATATCGGCATCACGCTGGCGCTGGTGCCGGCCAGTTTCAAGGGCGTCGAGATCGGCCGCCGCCACTATCCGGCGCGCTCGGCCTTCATGAACGGCCCGACCCGTGGCCGCAACGTCTTCATCCCGATGGATTTCCTCATCGGTGGTACGCAGTATGCCGGGCAGGGCTGGCGCATGCTGATGGAGTGCCTGTCGACCGGCCGCGCCATTTCGCTGCCGGCCATCGGCACCGTCTCGATCAAGCACGCGCTGCGCACCACGTCGGCCTATGCCCGCATCCGCCGCCAGTTCGGCATTCCGGTGGGCATCATGGAGGGTGTGGCCGATCCGCTGAGCCGCGTGATCCGCAATGCCTAGACCTTCGAGGCCGCGCGGGGGCTCACCGCCTCGATGGTCGACGAAGGCCAGAAGCCGGCGGTGATCTCGGCGCTGCTCAAGTATCGCACCACCGATGCGATGCGCGACAGCGTCAACGACGCGCTCGACATCCATGGCGGCCGCGCCGTGCAGGATGGGCCGTCGAACTATCTCTTCTCGGGCTACATGAACACGCCGGTGGCGATCACCGTCGAAGGCGCCAACATCCTCACCCGCACGCTGATCACCTTTGCGCAGGGCGCACTGCGCGCGCACCCCTATCTCTACAGCGAAATCGAGGCGGCGCAGAACCCCGACCGCCGCGCCGGCGTCAAGGCCTTCGACAAGGCCTTCGCGGGTCATATCGGCTTCATCCTCCGCAACATGGCGGGCAGCTTCCTGCATGCCATCAGCTTCGGGGCCTTCGCCTCCTCGCCGCTGCCTGGCGATCTGGGCAAGCACTACAAGCAGCTCGCCCGCTATTCGCAGAGCTTTGCGCTGGTGGGCGACTGGACCGTGGCCTTCCTCGGGGGTGACCTCAAGCGCAAGCAGCGCCTTTCAGGCCGCATGGCCGACATCCTCTCGGACCTCTACCTGATCTCGGCCGTGCTCAAGCGCTTCGAGGATGAAGGCGGCATCGCCGAGGACCGGCCGGTGGTCGATGCCATCGTGCGCGACCGCGTCTATGCCATCGAGCAGAGCTTCGCGGCGGTGTTCGCCAACTTCCCCAATGTGGTGCTGCGCAACCTGATGCGCGTGCTGGTGTTCCCGCTCGGGCGGCACGCCAAGCCGGCTTCTGACCGCCACACCTATCGGCTTGTCCGCGCCGTGCTGCGCCCCGGCGCCTTCCGCGATCGCCTGACCACCGGCGTCTATGTCACGATGGACCCCAAGGACGTCACCGGCGTTCTGGAGGATGCCTTCATCAAGGTGACGAAGGCCGAGGAGATCGAGGCCAAGTTCGTGCGGGCGGTCAAGAAGAACATCATCCAGCGCCGCCTCGACCGCGACGCCATTACCGACGCGGTCGACCAGGGCGTGCTCACCGAGGCCGAGGCGGCCGTGCTGCGGCTGGCCGATCAGGCCACCGACCGCGCCATCCGCGTCGACGATTTCGACCCCGACGAACTGACGCCCAAGCAGATGTCGCGCGACCCAGGTCCGTCGCGTCCCGCCAACGCCGCCGAATAGCAACAAGGAGCCGGAACTTGGCCCAACCGCAACTTCCGCCGACGAAGAACTGGCGTTTCGAACTCGATTTCGAGGGCATCGGATGGCTCACCATCGATACGCCCAAGGCGCCGGTGAACACGCTCTCTCGCGAGGCCATCGCCGAACTCGAAACGCTGGTGCTGCGCTTCGAGGATCTCGTCGCCGAAGGCGCGCTGCAGGGTGTGGTGCTGCTCTCGGCCAAGGACACCGGCTTCATCGCCGGGGCGGACGTCTCCGAGTTCGACCAGATGTCGGATGTCTCGGTGCTGCCCGAGGCGCTGCGGCGGACCCACGCACTGTTCGACCGCATTGAGAATTTCAAGGTGCC
>DASWWF010000130.1:0-2922 GCA_036401035.1 Devosia sp. | reverse complement strand
CTAACCCGCCACCACCCGCGCGGTCTTGATCCCGGCGACCCCGGCCAGCTGGTCCAGCCGGCCCTGCAGGTGCTCGCCGTCGAGGAACGCCAGGTCCTGCGGCAGGTGCAGCTGCAAAACCCCATCCACCAGCGAGAAGCCGGCGCGCGGCAGGATTCCCGGCATCGCCGCCGACATTGGATAGGCGACGCGCATGATGGCGCCGATCAGGCGAGCCTTCATGCTGGAGGCCGGGCCCGACAGCGCCAGCAGCGCCTGGTTCTGGCTCTTGTGCTTCAAACCCATATAGCGGACCGCCAGCACCTCGGCGAGGAAGGCGCGGCCGGGATGATCCACCCCGGTCAGCGAACCATAGGCGATCATGTCGACGCTCTGTTCGCCGCGATAGTCGGGGTGGCCGCGCCAGCCGATATCGGCGAGATAGCAGGCGACCTTGCGCAGCCGCAGTTCGTCCGCCGTCTCGCGCACGCCGATGGCGGTCAGGAACTCGGCCGAAAAATCGATCAGGTCCTGCGCATGCGCCGGCGAGCGCGAGCGCAGCGTGTTGACCTCCTCGGCGCCCTGCTGCAGCGGGTCGACGCGGCGCTCCTTGTCGTCGAGCAGGCCATAGAGATAGCCCTCACGCACGCCCAGCGCCGAAAACACCACCTTGTCGTACTTGCCGATCTTGAGCACTTCGGCCAGCACCGCCGCCCCATAGGGCACCAGCTCGCGACGCGACGAGCTCAGGTGCTCGGCCCCGACATAGGTCTTGCCCTGCGCATATTGCTCGACGATCTCCTCGCACATCTTGAGGATGTCGGACGCCGAGGCCTCGTAGTGCTGGACCATGTGCAGCGGGTAGTTGCGCAGCACCTGATGCAGCTTGGCCAGCGATCGCCAGGTGCCGCCGATGGCGCAGAAGGCGCCGCCATCCTTGCCCTTGAGGATGTCGGACGATTTCAGCCGATGCTTGGCCAGCGACTGCGCCTTGGCAACCGACGAACCAGAATCGTCCTGCAAGCGGATCACGCCGAGCTCATGGGTTTCCCCCTCGGAATCGAGGCCGGCGTTCATGGCCGAGAGTTCGAGGCTGCCACCGCCCAGGTCGCCGACAACGCCGATGAAGCCCGGAATGCCGGCGAGCACGCCGAGCGCGGCGAAGTGAGCTTCCTCCGCCCCGCTCAACACTTGCACGCGGGCGCCCATCGTCTCTTCGACGGCGTCGACGAAGCCCTTGGAATTGCTGGCCTCGCGCACGGCCGATGTGGCCAGCACATAGACCTTGCCTACCTTCATGAGCTTGGCCACCAGCGCAAAGCGCTGGATGGCGGTCAGCGCCCGGTCGATGTTCTCGTACGCGAGTTTGCCCGAAGCAGCCACGCCGCGCCCCAGGGCGCAGGCCGATTTCTCGTTGTAGAGCGGGGTCAGCGAGCGGGCGTGGCGTTCATAGACGACGAGGCGGACGGAGTTGGAGCCGATATCGAGCACCGCGACCGGTTTGGCGCCCTTGATGCGCCCCTGCGCGGTCGGATCGGCGTCAACGCCCCAGTATTGATTCAATCGTCACTCTCGTCCTGTTCGCGCTGCAAGGCGCTGCCACGACCGGAAAGGCTGGCGTTGGTCATGAAATACTCGTGCGCACTGAACGGCTCTTCGCCCTCAGCAAGGCGTATGCGGTGGGAACTGCCATCCGGCAGCACCTCCCAGCTCTGCTGGTTATCCTTCAGATACGTCACCAGCATACGATCGAGTATCTGTTTGTGCACGGTCTTGTTCACGATCGGTACCATCACCTCGACGCGCCAGTCGAGATTGCGCTGCATCAGGTCCGCAGAGGACATGTAGACCTTGGCCCGGCGCGACGGCATCGGCTCGCCCTGCCCGAAGCAGTAGATGCGGCTGTGTTCGAGGAAGCGCCCGACGACCGACTTCACCCGGATATTGTCCGAAAAGCCCGGAATCCCCGGCCTGAGGCAGCAGATGCCCCGCACGATCAGCTCGACCTTCACGCCCTTCTGGCTGGCGTCGTAGAGCGCGTCGATGATCTCGGGATCGACCAGCGCGTTGCACTTGAACCAGATTGAGGCCGGCTCGCCGCGCTCGGCATGCGCCACTTCCTTGGCGATGTGGTCGAGCAGCGTCGAGCGCAGGTTGACCGGCGAGGCGGCAATGGCTTCGAGTTCGGTCGGACGGGCGTAGCCGGTGATGAAGTTGAAGACGCGCGCCACGTCGCGGGTGATCGCCGGGTCCGAGGTAAAGTAGCTCAGGTCCGTGTAGATCTTGGCGGTTATCGGGTGGTAGTTGCCGGTGCCGAGGTGACAGTAGCTCGCCAGCTTGCCGCCCTCTCGCCGCACCACCTGGCTCATCTTGGCGTGGGTCTTGAGCTCGATGAAGCCGAAGACGACCTGCGCGCCGGCCCGTTCGAGGTCGCGGGCCCAGCGGATATTGGCTTCTTCGTCGAAGCGGGCCTTCAACTCAACCAGCGCCGTCACCGACTTGCCGGCCTCGGCCGCCATGATCAGCGCCTTGACGATCGGGCTGTCGCGCGAAGTGCGGTAGAGCGTCTGCTTGATGGCCACCACATTGGGGTCACGCGCCGCCTGCAACAGGAACTGCACCACCGTATCGAAACTCTCGAACGGGTGGTGGACCAGGAGATCCTTGGCCTTGATGGCGGCGAACATATCGCCATTATAGTCGCGGATGCGCTCGGGGAAGCGCGGCATATAGGGCGAAAACCGCAGGTCGGGCCGGTCGATGTCACAAATCTTGCTGGCGTCCGCCAGGCCAAGGAAGCCTTCGACTTCGAACGTATCGGTCGGCCCGACGCCGAGCCGCTCGGAAATCTGCCGGCGCAGGGCGCGGGGCATCTTCTTTTCGATTTCGAGGCGGATCACCTGGCCGCGACGGCGTTGCCGGAGTGCGGATTCGAATTCCACC
>DASWWF010000129.1:0-4666 GCA_036401035.1 Devosia sp. | reverse complement strand
CCCCGCCAAAGCGCCGGTTTCTGCGTGTTTACGCGATGATAACCCTAATCGCGCATCCTCTCGAAAGCCGGCATTTGCGTCACAGTTTATCTGAATTGCCGGGGTCGAGTAGTTGCGTTGCGTTCGGGTAGTAAAGCGTTTTGATGGCCCCCCAGTTCAGGTCCGCCGGAGCCAGCAGAGCTCGTAGAGAGCTCGCTGCGTTCAAGGCCCTCGGTGCCGGTATGCTGGCGCTGCTCGGCTATGCCGGCTTCACCTTCCCCGCGATCGGTCCCTCCTATGGCGAGCTGGCCTATGCCGATGCTCCCGCCGCCAGCCTCACCCGCTCGGGCAGCGATCTGATCATCACCGGCTCGATCAGCCACATGTTCGAAGGCTCGACCTTCTCGGGCCCGAACCGCTCCGAAAAGCAGGATCGCCTCCGCCGCACCGTCGACGTCATGGAAGTCGCCCGCGGCTTCGACGACATCCGCGCCCGCCTCGCCTCGCTGCGTGCGCCGAAATCGCCCGAGCCCAAGATCGATCCGCGCGGCGGCCTCGTGCCCGAGCCGATCGTCGTCGCTTCGCTCGATCCGAGCGCCGGCAAGGAGGCGCTCGACGCCATCAATGCCGTGGCGCCCGATCTGGTGGTGCCCAAGCGCCGCCCGGAATCCGACCTCGCCTATGCGCCCGAAGCCGGCGGCCTCGACGGCCACGAACTGTCCTCGGCCCCGATCATGGCCAAGGACGGCAAGAAGTGGAGCCAGAAGGAGATGTGGTGCCTCGCCACCGCGATCTACTTCGAGTCCCGCGGCGAGAAGTACCGCGGTCAGGTCGCTGTCGGCCAGGTGGTGATGAACCGCGTCAAGCACCGGCTCTATCCCTCGACCATCTGCGGCGTCGTGTTCCAGAACCAGCAGAAGCGCAATGCCTGCCAGTTCTCCTTTGCCTGCGACGGCATCCCGGAGCGCGTGACCGAGCAGAAATACTGGAAGCAGGCGCAGGAAATCGCCAAGGGCATCGTCGATGGCAGCCTCCACCTCTCAGAGGTCGGCTACGCCACGCACTACCATGCCACCTACGTCTATCCGCACTGGGCCCCGCGTATGAAGAAGGTGACCAAGATCGGTCTCCACGTCTTCTACCAGTTCAAGCGCGGCTGGAAGTTCGGCTGAGAACCGACTCTCGGAAATGAAAAATCGCGCCGTTGGGCGCGATTCTTTCTCAGTTCACGTGGCGGATTAAGTCAGCAGTACATGCTGCCGCTGACGACGTGGCAGGCACCGCCGTCGGTTACGATCGCGCCACCATGCTCATTGGGGACCACGTGCAGGAACGAGCCGGCATTGACCGGCGTGATGAACGCCCACGTGCCGCCGCTGAGGATCGCCAGCATGGCGCCCTGCTGCTGCTCGGCATGGATGCCCGGATAGCGCACATGGCCTGAACTCAGCCCGTCGCTCGAATAGACGCCGGTGGAGGTCGTGGCGATGGTGACAAAGCTCGTCCGTCCCGCCTCGATCTTGCGCACCGTCTGCGTCGACAGCACTTCGGTCGACACCGTGTCTTCCACCGTCCACTTGGGCTTGAAGAACTCGGCATTGCCGTCGAACATGTCGATCAGTTCCGGCTTGCTCGAGGTCAGGAGCTTGAGCGGCTGCTCATCGGCGATCGCCTTGGGGATCAGCCCCGGCCAGGCCAGCGTCACCGAAACCGCCGTGCCGATCAGGGCGCCCAGCGCCATGTATTTCCACTTGTTCTGCACTGCTCGCTCCCGCGGCTGATCGTGGCGTTAACGCTTCATCAACCATACGGGGCATGTGTGTCAAAATGGAACGGCCGTTAACCTTACCTTCACCAAACGGGGGAGAACGGCAACCTTCAGTGAAGGTTCTCGGCCAGGTCCTCGACAGCGGCGACGAAGCGGTCATGCGCTTCGCGAGTCGGCCAGGGCCGGATGAGCCGGTCGAACTTGTCGAGATCGAAGGCCGGCAGGGTCGGCTCGCCGAAGAATTTCCGCGCTTCCTCGACCTCGAAGCCGGCCAGATGCACCGCTTCGAGATAGGCGGCCTCGCGGTCCGACACCTTGATCTGCCGGGTGAGTTTTGCCGGGGGCAGGGCGCCCAGCGAGAACCGCAGGTGCACCGCACCGAGCAGCCGGTTCTCCACTTCCTTGTAATTGCCGCCCATCGCCGCCTTGAACGGGCTGATGATGTCGCCCATCACATATTCGGGCGCGTCATGCAGCACGGCATAGAGCTGATCGGCGACAGTCGCCTCCCGGTTCAGCGCCCGGAAGATTTCGAGCACCAGCACCGAATGCTGCGCGACGGAAAAAGGATAGTCGCCCTGCGTCTGCCCGTTCCAACGCGCGACACGCGCGAGACCATGGGCGATGTCCGAGAGTTCGACGTCGAGCGGCGACGGATCCAGAATGTCGAGCCGCCGCCCGCTCAACATCCTCTGCCACGCCCTCGCCGCCACCCGCGCCATGCTTCGCCCCCGTCGATAGAGCGGGCAATGTGCATGATTCTAGCTGGCAAGGTCATGCGGTCGAGTCTGGACCGGCGGTTGTGTCACCTCCCCCCTTGCGGGGGAGGGTCAGGGTGGGGGGTATGAGAGCCGGGGATTGTGTCCGTGACATCCGACCCAACCCCAAAGTCTCTGGCCCATCCACCCCCACCCCTGTCCCCTCCCCGCAAGGGGGAGGGAGACCTGACTGAGAGGCTGCCTCAATCCCCCTCGGGCGCCGTGCCGAAGCCGTAGGGCGCCCATGGGGGCAGGTGCAGCGATACCCGCAAGCCGCCGCAGTTGGCGGCGTCGGCGTCGGGCACGCGATCGAGACGCAGGATGGCGACGCTGCGGCCATCGACGATCTGGCCGACCGTGCCGGCCTCGCGGTCGCCCACCAGGATCGGCGCACCAGCGGCCGCGGCATCCGGCAGCGCCGAGACGATCACCGGGCGCCGGCGCGCCGTGCCCCGGTGCTGCATGCGGCTGACGACCTCCTGGCCGATATAGCAGCCCTTGGCAAAATCCACCCCGCCGAGGAAATCCATGCCGATGTCATGCGGAAACACCGCGTCGGTGGGGAAGTCCGCGCCCTGCTCGGCGACGCCCCGGTCGATCCGCACCGCAACGAATGGCGACTCGTCCCGGGGCAGGTCGATGCCGATCTCGGTGATGAAGCGTTTCCCCGGGAGCCGATTGTCGTCGTGGGCGATCCCCGGCGCATCGGGCTCGTCTGTCCAGCCGACCACATGGGTGGCGCGGAGATCCTCGATCTCCACCTTGGCCCGCAGCCGGTACATTTTCATCTTCTTGAGGAACGCGTCGGCCACATCGACATGCACGTCGAGCCAGTAGGCATCCTCATGAAACCCCGCCAGTCCCTCGGCCTGGATCTTGCCCTGCGGGCTCAGCAGCGCGAACCACACCGCCGGTCCAGGCTCCGCCACGATCCGGCCCGTCACCACGTCGAACAGCAGTTTGAGCGCGTCCGGTCCCGAGAACCGGAAAGCCGCGCGCGACGGACGAAGCAGTTTTGTCATTTTTCACCGTGTCATTCCCGCCAGTGCAGGAATCCAGTATGCCCGCTTTGAGCGGTTGCTGGAGAATGACATGGCCCACTACGAGACGATCTTCAAGAACGGCACTGTCGCCAATCACGACGGCATCCACCGCGCCGACATCGGCATCACCGCCGGCCGCATCGCCGCCATCGGCGATCTGGGCGCCGCCGGCGCCGCGGAAACCGTCGATTGCACCGGCCTTCACATCCTCCCCGGCGTCATCGACACGCAGGTGCATTTCCGCGAGCCGGGGCTGACCCACAAGGAAGACCTCGAGTCCGGCTCGCGTTCGGCGGTGATGGGCGGCGTCACCGGCGTCTTCGAAATGCCCAACACCAACCCGCTGACCACCACGCGCGAAACCTTCGACGCCAAGATCGCCGCCGGCACCAACCGCATGCACTGCGACTTCGCCTTCTACGTCGGCGGCACGCACGACAATGTGGACCAGCTCCCGGTGCTCGAAAAACTCCCCGGCTGCGCTGGCGTGAAGGTATTCATGGGCTCGTCCACCGGTAGCCTGCTGGTTGCCGATGATGGCGGCGTCGAAGCCATTCTCCGCGCCATCTCCCGCCGCGCCGCCTTCCACTCCGAAGATGAATACATGCTCGAAGAGCGCAAGGGCCTCCGCGTCCCGGGCGACCCGTCGAGCCACCCGGTCTGGCGCTCGCCCGACGTGGCGCTCAACAGCACGAAACGGCTGGTGGCGCTGGCCCGCAAGACCGGCAAGCGCATCCATGTGCTTCACATCTCGACGGCCGAAGAGATGGTCTATCTCGCCGACCACAAGGACGTCGCCTCGGTCGAGGTGACGCCGCACCACCTGACGCTGGACGAAACCGCCTATACCCGTCTGGGCACCTACGCGCAGATGAACCCGCCGGTCCGCGACAAGGCGCACCGCGAGGGCATCTGGGCCGGTGTGCGCAACGGCGTCGCCGACATCCTCGGCTCCGACCACGCTCCGCATACGCGCGAGGAAAAGGACCACGCCTATCCGCAGAGCCACTCCGGCATGACCGGCGTGCAGACGCTCGTCCCGATCATGCTCGACCATGTGCATGCCGGCCGCATGAGTCTCGAACGCTTCGTCGACATGACCAGTCACGGCCCCAATC
>DASWWF010000128.1:0-4944 GCA_036401035.1 Devosia sp. | reverse complement strand
CGCGACGTGATGACGCTGGCCCATGAACTCGGCCATGGCGTGCACCAGGTGCTGGCCGGCCCGCAGGGGGCGCTGATGGCGCCGACGCCGCTGACGCTGGCCGAGACGGCATCGGTGTTCGGCGAGATGCTGACCTTCCGCTCGATGCTGGAAAAGACCACCGACAAGAAGCAGCGCTTCGCCATGTTGTCGAGCAAGGTCGAGGACATGCTCAACACCGTGGTGCGGCAGATCGCCTTCTATACCTTCGAGCGCAAGGTCCATACCGCCCGCAAGGAAGGTGAACTTACGGCCGAGCAGCTCAACGAGATCTGGCTCGATATCAGCCGGGAATCACTGGGACCGGCGATCAAGCTCAATGACGGCTACGAGGCGTTCTGGAGCTACATTCCGCACTTCATCCACTCGCCGTGCTATGTCTACGCCTATGCCTTCGGCGACTGTCTTGTGAACTCGCTCTATGCACAGTATGAGAAGGCCAGCGAGGGGTTTGCGGAGCGTTATTTCGAACTCCTCAAGGCTGGGGGCAGCAAGCATCATTCCGAACTGCTCAAGCCGTTCGGGCTCGATGCACGCGATCCCAACTTCTGGTCGCTGGGTCTTTCCATGATCGAAAGGCTAATTGGCGAACTCGAAGCCAGCCAACCGAACTGAGATTACGTCTTTCTGCCAGAGGACTTTATGGCCAAGAAACCAGCCGCCAAAGCCGCCGCCGTCGAGGAACTTCCGCCGGCCATGGATTACGCCCAGCACAACGCCACCTATGAAGGCTTCATTCAGATGGTGAAGTGGGGGATCATCTCCAGCGTGGTGATCGTCCTGGCGCTGTATGCCTTCATCGAGGGGCACCAGCCACTGATCGGCGGCCTGCTCCTGCTGCTGTTGCCAGTGGGGGCTATCGTTCTGATGGTCACGAACACCCGCCGTTCCTAACGGCGGGTTTTTCTTTTCCGGGGCAGGCGCCCGGTCGCGGGGCCCAGCGTGGCCGCGCTTGGGTTGGATCAGGAGACGTTCATGAAGATTGCAGTCGTGCGTGAGCGCACCGAAGGGGAAACCCGGGTCGCCGCGACCCCTGAGACCGTCGGCAAGCTGATCGCCCTGGGCGCGGAAGTGGCCATCGAAGCCGGGGCCGGCGAACTGGCCCGCTTCCCCGATGCCGACTACAAGGCCGCCGGCGCGACGCTGGGCACCGCCGATGCCGTGCTCAAGGGCGCCGACATCGTGCTCACCGTGCGCCGCCCCAAGGCCGCGCAGCTGGCAGGCGTCGCCAAGGGCGCCATGGTGATCGGCTCGATCGACCCCTATGGCAATGAAGGCGAAGTGCTCGCCCTCGCCAAGGCCGGCGTCACCACCGTCGCCATGGAATTCATGCCGCGCATCACCCGCGCGCAGGTGATGGACATCCTGTCGAGCCAGGCGAACCTCGCCGGCTACCAGGCGGTGATCGACGCCGCCGTGCATTTCGACCGCGCCTTCCCGATGATGATGACCGCCGCCGGCACCGTGCGGCCGGCCAAGGCCTTCGTGATGGGCGCCGGCGTGGCGGGTCTGCAGGCCATCGCCACCGCCAAGCGCCTCGGCGCGGTGGTGACGGCGACCGACGTGCGCGCCGCCGCGGCCGAGCAGGTGGAATCGCTGGGCGGCAAGTTCATCATGACCGAGGCGCTCAAGGACGCCTCGGGTACCGGCGGCTATGCCCGTGAACTGACCAAGGACGAGCAGGCGGCGCAGGCCGAACTGGTCGCCGGCCACATCTCCAAGCAGGACATCGTCATCACCACGGCGCTGATCCCCGGCAGGCCGGCGCCCAAGCTGGTCAGCAAAGCCATGGTCGAGAGCATGGCGCCGGGCTCGGTGATCGTCGACCTCGCGGCAGAGCGGGGCGGCAATGTCGAACTGACGGTGCCGGGGCAGGTGATCACCACCGCCAATGGCGTGACCATCATCGGCTACACCAATGTTGCGGGCCGCCTCGCCACCTCGGCGAGCCAGCTCTATGCGCGCAACCTCGTTGCCTTCCTCGATATCTTCTTTGACAAGAAGACCAAGGCCTTCGCGGTGAACTGGGACGACGAACTGGTCAAAGCCACGGTGCTGACCAAGGACGGCGCCATCGTGCACCCCAATATCAAGATCGACGCGGCCGCTGCCGCGCCTGCCGCCAAGCCGGCCGATGCGCCCAAGGCTGCCGCGCCCGCCAAGACCGGCGCCACCGGCAAGGCCGCGGCGCCGAAGAACGCCGCCGCGCCTAAGGCCAGTGCTTCCGCCAAGCCGGCTTCGCCGGCCAAGACCGGCGCCGCCGAAAAGGCGCCGGCCAGGAAGACAGCCGCCAAGCCTGCCGCCGCCGCGAAAAAGCCCGCCGCGCCCAAGGGGACCAAGTAAATGGATACCACTACTGCCGAACACACCGCCGACGCCGTGACCGCCGCGTTGGCGGCGACGACCGCCGGCGCGATCGATCCATTCACCTTCCGCCTCGCCATCTTCGTGCTGGCGATCTTCGTGGGCTATTTCGTGGTCTGGTCGGTGACCCCGGCGCTGCACACGCCATTGATGAGCGTGACCAACGCCATCTCGTCGGTGATCGTGGTGGGCGCGCTGCTCGCCGTCGGCGTGGCGATGACGACCGAGACCGACTGGATCAGCAAGATCTTCGGGTTCCTGGCGCTGGTGCTTGCCAGCGTCAACATTTTCGGCGGCTTCCTCGTCACCCAGCGCATGCTGGCGATGTACAAGAAGAAGGATGCTCCGGCAGCCAAGGCGGGGAGCCATTGATGACCATTCTCAACCGCGCCCTCGCGGCGCTGGCGCTCCTCGTCGCGCTCGCCGTTCCTGCCGTCGCGCAGGACCTGACCGAGGCGCAGCAGACGGCACTGACCGAACGAGTCGAGAGTTTTGACACCGCCATGCGTGAAAACGACATGCAGACGGTGATGGGCGTCGTTCCGCCAAAAGTGCTCGAAAAGATCGCCGCGCAGTCGAACCTCAGCGTCGACGACCTGCTCGCCGCCATGCAGGCGCAGATGGACGAGATCATGGGCAAGGTCGAGATCGTGTCGTTCGGCATGGAACTCGACGGCGTCGAATACACGACCTTCGACAGCGGCATCGTCTACGGCATGATCCCCACCGAAACGGTGATTGACCTGGGCGCCGATGCCGGCGGCAAGATGCGGGCGACGTCGAAGACGCTGGGCCTGCTTGATGGTGACACCTGGTATCTGGTGCGCATCGACGATCCGGCGCAGGTCGCCATCATCAAGGAAATCTATCCCGACTTCGCCGATGTCGAATTCCCGGCCGGCACGGTCGAGCCGGTGACCGAATGATTTCGCAAGCTGTTGCGGCGGACTTCCTGCCGCCGACGTTCCAGATTCTCACGGGCCTCAGTTTTGCGCTGTTGCTGGTGATCCGCTTCGTGGGCGGCAAGGCGCTGCGGCCGCTCTGGGGCAAGCTCATCGCGTTCGCGTTGATCTTCGTGGCGCTGGGCAACTATCTGATGTCGGTGGGGACCGCCAAGTCGACCTTCACCGCCGCAGCCGAGATGCTGACCCTGGGGGGCGTCAGTTTCTTCGTGGCTGCCGTCCTCGTGACGGTTGGACTTGTTATCGCTGCGCGACGCGCTGACTGAACGGGGGCACCATGATTTCCGCTGATATCGCCGCACTGCTCTACCTGGTCTCGGGTGTGCTCTTCATCCTCGCGCTGCGTGGCCTTTCGAGCCCCTCATCGGCGCGCCAAGGCAACATGTTCGGCATGGTGGGCATGGCGATCGCCATCGTCACCACGCTGCTGGTGGCGGGCGTTTCCGACTGGGTCAGCTGGGTGCTGATCATCGCCGGCCTCGGCATCGGTGGCGGCATCGGCGCCTATATGGCGCGCACCGTCAAGATGACCGACATGCCGCAGCTGGTTGCCGCCTTCCACTCGCTTGTGGGCCTCGCCGCCGTGTTCGTGGCGGCTGCTGCGCTCTACGCGCCGGAAGCCTTCGGCATCGGTTCGCCCGGCCACATTCACTTCCAGGCGATCATCGAGATGAGTCTGGGCGTCGCCATTGGCGCCTTCACCTTTACCGGCTCGGTGATCGCCTTCGCCAAGCTCAACGGCAATATGAGCGGCAAGCCGATCATCCTGCCCGCGCGCCACGCCATCCACATCGTGCTGGGCCTGGTGCTCGTCGGTTTCATCTGGATGTTCGCGGTCACTGCCGACCCGGTCTGGTTCTGGCTCATCACCATCCTGGCGCTGGTGCTCGGTGGCCTGATGATCATCCCGATCGGCGGCGCCGACATGCCGGTGGTGGTCTCCATGCTCAACTCCTATTCGGGTTGGGCGGCGGCCGGCATCGGCTTCACGCTGGGCAATACGGCGCTGATCATCACCGGTGCGCTGGTGGGCTCGTCGGGCGCCATCCTCAGCTACATCATGTGCAAGGCGATGAACCGCAGCTTCATCTCGGTGATCCTGGGCGGCTTCGGTGGCGACACTGCCGCCGCGGGCTCGGGCGAGGAAGAGACGCGGCCGGTCAAGCAGGGCGCGGCGGACGATGCGGCGTACCTGATGAAGAACGCCCAGAAGGTCATCATCGTGCCGGGCTACGGCATGGCGGTGGCGCAGGCTCAGCACGCATTGCGCGAAATGGCCGACCTGCTCAAGGCGGCCGGCGTCGAAGTCAAATACGCCATTCACCCCGTGGCGGGCCGCATGCCGGGGCACATGAACGTGCTGCTGGCCGAAGCCAATGTGCCTTATGATGAAGTGTTCGAGCTCGAGGACATCAATTCCGAGTTCAAAGGCGCGGATGTGGCCTTCGTGATCGGCGCCAACGACGTCACCAATCCGGCGGCCAAGACCGACAAGACCTCGCCGATCTACGGCATGCCGGTGCTCAACGTCGAAGACGCCGGCACGGTGCTGTTCATCAAGCGCGGCATGGCGGCCGGC
>DASWWF010000127.1:0-5833 GCA_036401035.1 Devosia sp. | reverse complement strand
CCCCGCAAAGCGGGGGAGGGGGACCAGCGAAGCTGGTGGAGGGGGCGCCGACGCGCGAAAACCTCTCCGCTTCGCCCCAATCCACCCCCATTCCCCCGTTCATCCGTCATTCATCCACCGGGCCAAATCGTGGCACCATCGGCTCCGTGGTCGACCAACTCGAGGAACTCGCCGCGGGGATAGTCGATGGTGTGAAAACTGTTTCATCCCCCGCGACCGCCGCCGTGCTCGAGACCATCCGCACCACCATCATCCCGCGTCTGCGTGCCTCCGGCCCCAGCGAGATCAAGGCCTTGCTCACCGGCCTCGACGGGAAATTTGTTTCACCCGGCCCCTCCGGCGCGCCCTCGCGCGGGCGGCTCGATGTGCTCCCCACCGGCCGCAATTTCTATTCCGTCGACATCCGCGCCGTGCCCACCCCAACCGCCTGGGAACTGGGCAGGAAGTCCGCCGAAAACCTGCTGCTGCGGCACTTCCAGGACCACGGCACGCCACTGCGCTCGCTTGCCTTGTCGGTCTGGGGCACCTCCAACATGCGCACCGGCGGCGATGACATCGCGCAAGCCATGGCCTTCATCGGCGCCAGGCCCACCTGGGACCCCGGCTCTCTCCGTATTTCGGGCTACGAGATCATCCCGCTCGCCAAACTCGGTCGTCCTCGGGTCGACGTCACCCTCCGCATCTCCGGCTTTTTCCGCGATGCCTTCCCGGCCCAGATCGCTCTCTTCGATCGCGCCATCCGCGCCATCGGCGCCCTCGACGAACCCGAGGACGACAACCCCATCGCCACCCGCATGCGCGCCGATGCGCTGGGCCTGATGAAGGACGGCGCCACCCAGGATGAAGCCGCTCTCCGCGCCGGCCACCGCATCTTCGGCAGCAAACCCGGCGCCTACGGCGCGGGCCTCCAGGGCTTGATGGATTCCGGGCAATGGGAGACCAAGGCCAACCTCGCCGAGGCCTTCCTCAACTGGGGCCAATACGCCTATGGCGCGCAAGCCGCCGGCATCCCCGAGCGCGCCCGCTTCGCCGCCCGTTTGAGCGACATCGAGGCCGTCGTCCACAACCAGGACAATCGCGAGCACGACCTGCTCGACAGCGACGACTACTACCAGTTCGAGGGTGGTCTCGTGGCCACGGCGGAAACCCTCACCGGCCGCCGCCCCGCCGCCTGGCACAACGACCATTCGCGCCCTGAGCGGCCGCTCGCCCGCACGCTGGAGGAGGAAATCTCCCGCGTCATGCGCAGCCGCATCGTCAATCCCAAATGGATCGATGGCGTCAAGCGCCACGGCTACAAGGGCGCCTTCGAGATCATCGCCACGGTCGACTACATGTTCGCCTTCGCCGCCACCACTGGCGCGGTCAAGACGCACCACTTCGACCTCGCCTTCGAGGCCTTCGTCGAGGACGCCGCCACCCGCGACTTCATCCGCCAGAACAACCGCTACGGCTATGACGAGCTCATCGCCAAATTCGACGACGCCCGCGCCCGCGGCTTCTGGACCCCGCGTTCCAATTCCGCCTACGCTCTGCTTTCGGGAGACACACCATGACCGACAAGGCCCCCAAGAAAACCGACCTCATGACCGAGGCCGAGCGCGACGCCTACCACGCCGAAAAGATGAGGAAGAAGAAGGAAGCCCGGACCAAGATCCTCGCCACCAAGACCGAGGAAAAGGGCCTGCTCATCGTCCACACCGGCAAGGGCAAGGGCAAGTCCACCGCCGCCTTCGGCATGGTCTTCCGCGCCATCGGCCACGGCTTCAAGGTGGGCATCGTGCAGTTCGTCAAGGGCGCCTGGTCGACCGGCGAACGCGACGTGCTGGAAAAATTCCCCGACCTCGTCACCATCAACGCCATGGGCGAAGGCTTCACCTGGGACGTCGCCGACCGCCAGCGCGACCTCGCCGCCGCCCGCGCCGCCTGGGACCGCGCCAAGGCGCTGATCGCCGATCCCGCCTACAAGATGGTGCTGCTCGATGAACTCAACATCGTGCTGCGCTACGACTACCTGCCGCTCGACGAAGTGCTGGAGGTGCTCCGTAACAAGCCCCGTGACACCCACGTCATCGTCACCGGCCGCAACGCCAAGGACGAACTCATCGAGATCGCCGATCTCGTCACCGAAATGACCGAGATCAAACATCCCTTCCGCGCCGGCGTGAAGGCCCAGGCGGGCGTGGAGTTTTAGGCGGAATACGCACCGGCAGCCGTGTCACCTCCCCCCTTGCGGGGGAGGGTCAGGGTGGGGGGTGGATGGGCCGGAGACGTTCGGGTTGGGCACGTGGTCGAGGACACCGTCCTGATGCATGGGCTCCCCCCACCCCTGTCCCCTCCCCGCAAGGGGGAGGGCGACCCGACTGCGAGTCACGCAGCTAGCACTGCCACCCGGTCCCCGAATCCTTGAGGCTGCGCCCCAGCCGTTCCACCACGGGGTCGAATTTCTTCAGGTCCGTCTGCATGTAGGTGAACTGGAACGCCCCGATGCCGCTGCCGCCGCAGACCGGCACGGCGCGCACATAGAGGATGCGGCTGCCCTTCTTGCCCGACCAAACCGCCCAGCTCGGCGTCACCGCCTGATAGGTGATGCCCCAGCCGTCGCCCTCGGCATACTTGATCTGCTGGTTCGCCTCGGCCTCGAAATCATCGGCCACGAGGAAGCTGCCATAGATCGCGAGTTCGGCGGTCGGGGTTGTAAAACGCAGCCCATCGCCATTGGCGGGTTCTTCACCCGCCGCAAAGTCAGGCGGCACATCCGCCTCCACCCCGAACCGCTCGTTGACATAATGCCCCCAACCGGCCGCGAGGGCAGGGGTGGCCACAAGGGCAACAAAAGGGAGGAGGGCGAGGAGGAGTGTGCGCATGCGCGCAGTCTGCGTCGGCGTTTCGGCCAATTCAAGGCCGCGCGGTCCGGGTCCCGAACCGCGCGGTGGCAGGGTCAGGTCCCTCTCATCACCACACCGCCCGCAAGGACGATGAAGCCGACAAGCAGGATCCAGAACGCATAAGCCGAAATGACCGGCAGCGGAACGAGAGCGCCGAGCAGCGCCAGCACGGCGAGCACGACGGCAATGATGAAGACGATCTGCGTAGGCGCATTCAGAGTCATAGAGAGCCTCCCTCATCTGTGGCGATGCACCGCGCAAGCCTAGGACATTCCAGCCGCCGCGTATCGCAATTGCGCCGCGCTTGCACAAGAAACGGGCATTGGCCCCGCCTCAGTGCCCATGCCCCTCATGGTCGTGGTCGTGATCCCCGAGCCCACCCGCGCGCGCCTCTTTCCACTCCCCATAGCTCTGCCGCAGAATCTGCTGCGCCGAATAGAGGAACAGCCCCGACATCACCCCGGCCACGATCAGATCGGGGATCCCCGAGTTGAGCCACCAGACGAACCCCGCCGCCACCACCACGGCCACATTGCCGATGGCGTCGTTGCGCGAGCAGAGCCAGACCGAGCGCACATTACTGTCGCCGTCCTTGTAGGCCATCAGCAGCCACACCGAGGTAAGGTTGGCAGCGAGCGCGAGGACGCCGATCACGCTCATCACCTCCGCTTCCGGCACACCGAGCACGATCAACTGCCACAGCGTCGATCCCGCCACCCAAAGGCCCATGGCGAGCAGGCTCAGCCCCTTGGCAAAGGCGGCACTGGCCCGAACCTGCAGTGGCTTGCCGATGGCCCAGAAGCTCAGCGCATAGGTCACGCCGTCGGCCAAGAAATCGAGCGCATCGGCCTTCAGCGCTTGGCTGCCCGAGAGCTGCCCGGCGGCCATTTCCACAAAGAACATGCCGATATTGATGGCAGTGACCAGGATCAGCCGGCGCTTGTACTCGTCGTTGAGCCCGTCGAATGTCGCCGCGTGGTCGTGTCCGTCGCCCATGGGGATTTCCCTTTGATTCTCGTCTGGCGACGACCTACATAATTCCTCTAGTCACTAGAGGTTCAAGTGCCAAAATGCAGGATTACTCGATCGGCGATCTCGCGGCCCAGTCCGGCGTCAAGGTGCCCACCATCCGCTATTACGAGCAGATCGGGCTCATCGCCGCTCCCCCGCGCACCGAAGGCAACCAGCGTCGCTACGACCAGCCGGCGCTCGATCGGCTGAAATTCATCGCTCACGCCCGCGACATGGGCTTCTCGATGGAGTCGCTCAAATCCATGCTCCGCCTCGCCGGCCACCGCGAAGCCCCCTGCGCCGATGTCGATGCGCTGGTCGCCGAGCACTTGGCCGAAGTCGACGCCCGCATCGCCCAGCTCACCCGCCTCCGCACCGAACTCTCCGGCATGCTCTCGGACTCCCACCACGGCACCGTCGCCGACTGCCGCATCGTGGAGGTTCTCTCGGACCACGAGGAATGCGGCTGCGAGCATTGAGGGAAGGGAGTGGGGAGTAGCGAGTAGCGAGTATCGTTACATAGAGTGGCCCGCCGGCAAGGAGCGAACCTCTATTCGCTATTCGCCACTCGCTATTCGCTTCCCCCCTACACCACCACAATCCCCGAATGCTTCGCCTTCTCTTCGGGCTCCACGTGGATGGTGATCAGCACGTCGGCCACGGCCTCGCGCAGTTTGGCCTCGATCCGGTCGCAGATGGCGTGCGCTTCGGCGACGCTCATGGCGCCGGGCACCACGAGGTGGAAGTCGATGAAGGTCATCTTGCCGGCCTGCCGGGTGCGGATGTCGTGCGCTTCGATGGCGCCTTCGGCATTGCTCGAAATGATCTCGCGGATGGTCTTGAGCGCCGCCGGCTCCACCGCCACGTCCATGAGTCCGATGACGCTCTGCTTGATCAGCTGCCAGCCCGACCACAGGATGGTAAGCGCCACCAGCGCCGCGAGGATCGCGTCGAGCTGCTGGTAGCCGGTCACCACCGCCAGCAGCACGCCGATCAGTACGCCAAGGGTCGAGACCACATCGGTCGCCAGATGCTTGCCGTCGGCCTCGAGCGACATCGAGCGTTCGCGCTTCCCCACCCGGATCAGGTACCAGGCCCAGGCGGCGTTGAACGCCGAAGCCAGCACCGAAAGCGTGATGCCGGTGGGGTCGGCCACGAACGCACGCGGCGAAAAGAACCCCCTCCACGCCTCGTAGAAAATCACCAGCGCCGCCACCGCGATGAACACGCCGATCACCACGGCCGAGAAATATTCTGCCTTGTGATACCCATAGGGCAGGCTGGCATCCGCCGGCCGCGCCGCGAGCCGCACCGCCACCAGCGCCACGATCGCCGTCACCACATTGACGATGCTTTCGAGCGCGTCCGAAAACAGCGCGATCGAACCGGTGACATAGGCCGCATAGCTCTTGAGCCCGAGCACCAGCACCCCGATGACGAGGCTGCCGTACGCAATGCGGGTGACGCTCGAACTGGCTGACGCTTCCATCACCCGCCCATACGCCGCCCCCACTGACATGGCAAGCTACTGAATTTGCACGTGATTTTAAGAAGCATTCGCAACTGACCGGGGAATCGTTTGCGCCGCTGGGGGCCATTCACTACAACCCCTTGTAAGCGCAGCGTTCCTCAAGGGACTGAAACAGTTCGGTGCGGTCGACCCAACTCGGGGACCAAGTCCGGAGCGGCTTCAAAACTCTTTGCGAACTCTGCCTTTCGCGTGTTTCGAGAGGCGAGATGACGACCAAATCCCTGATCCTGCCGCCCGGTACGGGCGTGATGCTCTGCGGCCATGGCAGCCGCAACCAGCTTGCCGTCGGCGAGTTCGCGGTGCTGTCCGAGCGCCTGCGCGAGCGGCTGCCCGGCGTGCCGGTCGAATATGGCTATCTCGAATTCGCCAACCCGGTCATCCACCAGGGCCTCGACAAGCTGCG
>DASWWF010000126.1:0-2398 GCA_036401035.1 Devosia sp. | reverse complement strand
CGTCGCGGAAAGCCGGGGCGCCGTCTGCACCGCTTTCGACGGCCGAATGCGCGAGGCGGACCAGCGGCATATGGCGGAAGTCGATCTCGGTTGCCTGCGCGTCCCATTCGCGGCCCATGGCCTCGGCCAGCGCCACGGTCGGCACATGGACGGGCTTGCCGCCCGGGGTCTTCATGTTCTTGCCGTCGAGCAGGATGGCGTGGCCGCCTTCGGCCGGGGCGACGGTGACGGCCTTGTAGAACCGCTTCATCAGCGGCACCCTGTTGGCCGCCTGGGCGCGGCCATAGCCGTCCTGCCGGTGTTCGTAGGCGTCTTCGAGGAAATCTCGCATCAGGCTTACTCCAGGAGGCGGGCGATGGCCGCGTCCAGTTCGTCGTAGGAATCGATCATGGCGCCAGCGCCGGCACGCAGCAGGTCGCCGGGATCGTGATAGCCCCAGGTGACGCCGACGGCACGGCAGCCGGCATTCACCGCGAGCTCAATGTCGAACACGGTGTCGCCGATCATGATGGTCTCATTGGGGCTCGCGCCGGTCTCGCGCATGGCGCTGAGCAGCATGCCCGGATCGGGCTTGCTCGGATTGTGATCGGGCGTCTGCAGGGTGACGAAATGGCCGGCAATGCCGTGGTTGCCGAGGATGCGATGGACGCCGGAAAGCCGCTTGCCGGTGGCGATGCCGAGCAGCATTTCAGGCCGGGCATGTAGCCGGTCCAGCGCTTCGCGCGCGCCGCTGTAGAGCGGCTCGCGGTCGGTGTGGAGTTCGAGGCCGTCGCGATAGGCGTTGCGGTAGCTCTCGACCACGCGATCGATGAGGGCCGCGTCCTTCGACGGCGCCAGCCGCGCCACCGCGAGGTGCAGCGACAGGCCGATGATCTGGCGGACATCGGCGGGCGTCGGTTCGGGCAGGCCGTTGTCGGAGAAGGCGGTGGCCATGTGCTCGCTGATCAGCCCCTGGGTATCGATCAGCGTGCCATCCATGTCGAACATGATGAGCGGCAAGGGAAAACTCCTTTGCCGCTCCTCAAGCACAGATTGGGTTCAGTGTCACCCTGCCCGGTCAGTCGGCGGCAAAGCACATGAAGTAGCCATTGCCGCCGGTGCCGATCAGCGCATCCTGGCTGCAGCCGCGCGACGGATGCGCGGCGTTCCATGAGGTGGCGGTGGCGAGCGTATCGGGGCCCATGCGATCGTGATGGCCGACCATGGCCTGGCCGTCGCCATTGCTGGTCCAGTCCGAGCAGGTCTGGCCGGCGGCGAGGGTGCCGTCGGCGTTCGAGCCGGTCAGCACGTCGTGTTGGTTCGGCTCGTCGCCGCGGCCTTTGACGATCTCGCCCTTTTCGGTGAGCGCGGTGTCCTTGCTGATGGCATTGGCGTCGCTGTGGAGCGAGGCGACATCCTTGGCGATCTCGACGCCCTTGGCGTTGAACCAGGGACCATCGCCGATGCGGTCCTTGGCGTTGACGCCCTCGGCGCTGAGATAGGCCCGCCAGGTCTGGCCGGAAGAGCCCACGGCTTCCGCCAGCTTCTGGCAGATGGCGTCGGCGCCTTCGAGGCCGCCCAGATTGGCGCCGTCACCCGAGCCGGCGCTGGTGACGAAGAAGCTCATCTTGGCCTCCTGCGCGACGGCAGGCAGGGCAAGGGTACAGAGCGCGGCAGTGGCCGCAACGAGCACGAATTTCATGATGTCTCCCTCCGGCCCGAGAGTGGGCCTAGACCCGTAATGCTCGTGGCGGGGAGAAAATTCCCGGCTCGCGGAAATGTCAGGAGGGCGTGATCAATCCTTTTCGGGATCGATATCCTGCACATCGTAGCGGTCGGCATCGAAGCCGAGGGCATCGAAACTCTGCTGCATGTGCGGCGGCAGCGGCGCGGAAATGTCGAGTTTCTGGCCGTTGCGCAGCGGCAGGGTGATGCGGCGGGCGTGCAGGTGCAGCCCCTGCCCCAAGCCTTCCGCAGCTTCGTAGTTGTGGATGTTGAAGTAGCGCGGATCGTCGAGGATCGGATTGCCGAGCTGGGCCATGTGGACGCGGAGCTGGTGGGTGCGGCCGGTCACGGGCTTGAGCGTCACCCAGGCGAAGCGGCGGCTCGCCGTATCGGTGGTCGAGTAATGCGTCATCGAATGCTGGGCGCCGGGGGTGCCGTTGGGGACGACCACCATCTGCTCGCCGTCGCGGGTTTCCTGCTTGGCGAGGAAACACGAGATGGTGCCCTGCGCCGGCTTGGGATTGCCGGCGACCACAGCCCAATAGATCTTCCGGGCGTTGCGCGAGGAGAACACCGCGCCGAAATGGGCCGCGGCGGCCTTGGTCTTGGCGACGACAAGGCAGCCCGAGGTATCGCGGTCGAGCCGGTGCACCAGGCGCGGCGCTTCGCCCTTCTTGTTGGGCAGGTTCTTGAG
>DASWWF010000125.1:0-11676 GCA_036401035.1 Devosia sp. | reverse complement strand
CTTGGCGTTCTTGGCATTGCGCGAGGTGGCGTTGCGCGCCGTGGCGAGGCTCTGCTGCGCCGGCGTCATGAAGGTCATCAGCCGTTCGACGGCCGCGGCGCGGTCATGCATCATCAGGTGTACGGCGCGGTCCCAGTGATCGGCCGGCGTCAGCAGTTCGCCGAGCTTGCGCAGCACCTTGCCTTCGCTGCCGCGGTCGAGGAAATTCTCCACCCAGATGGTACGAGCAATGCTGGCGGCGCGCTTCGTATTGCCTTCGGCCACATAGGCCTCGGCCAGCGCGATCTGCGCGTCGATGGTGTTGGGCATGGCTCCGCCCAGCACCTTGATCACCGTCTTGGGGTCGGGCCCAGCCTTGGTCAGCGCCTGTTCGAGCCGGGTCTTGAACACCGGCGTGCTGGCAAAGGCCGGCGCATCGGCCGAAAAGCGCAGCACGGCGGTGTAGTCCACCTTGCCGCCGCCGAAATAGATCGCGGCCCACTGCACGGCGCGCCGTTCCGCGTCCGAGGGGAGGGTCTTGGCGGCGTCATAGGCCTCGGCATAGTCGCCCGAAGCGACGAGCCCGAGCGCGGCCTTGAAGGCTGCCGAAGCGGTGGAGGGTGCGGCTTTGACGGTCTCGCTCACCGAGCCGGTGACGACCTGGTCGATGGCGCTGGTGGCGACCGGCTGCACCCCGTCGGTCGCGACCGCGGGGGCGAGCAAAGGCGCGAGGCCCAGAGACGTCAGGGCCACGACACCTGCTACGAGAAGACCTGCCCGCCTGTGCAGCGCAGAGAGCATGCTAACCGTCCTGTTGGTCCACGAAACAAGTCCAACAAGGTGCCCCCACTCCTTGCATTAACCCAAAGTTTGCCCATTTCGGGTGAACAAAAGGTTGCCGCTCGGATCCTTGTGGGTGTACGGAGCCGGCCTCAAGCTTGTGGCGCCGCACGCAAGAACCTATGCTGCACCATAGTGGCCACAATCTGGCGGCACTGCCGCTTCAAAAGCCGCGCCAAGCGGCATCATTGCGAGGAAAAGTCCGAAAATGTTGAGAGGTTCGATCACAGCGCTCATCACTCCGTTCGCGAACGGGGCGCTGGACGAGAAAGCCTTCTCCAATTTCGTCGATTGGCAGATCAATGAGGGCACGCACGGCCTGGTGCCGGTGGGAACCACGGGCGAGAGCCCCTCGGTCAGCCACGAAGAGCATCACCGCGTCATCCAGCTTTGCGTCGAAGTCGCCAATAAGCGCGTGCCGGTGATCGCCGGCGCCGGTTCCAATTCCACTGCCGAGGCTGTGGAACTGACCCGCTTTGCCGAAGACGTCGGTGCCGATGCCATCCTCTCGGTCGTGCCCTACTACAACAAGCCGACCCAGGAAGGCATGTTCCAGCATTTCTCGGCCGTCGCCGGGGCGACCGACCTGCCGATCGTGCTCTATTCGGTGCCGGGTCGCACCGTTGTCGATCTCACCGTCGACACCATCGCCCGCCTGCGCGAAGCCCATGACAACATCATCGGCGTCAAGGATGCGACCGCCAACATGGAGCGCGCCAGCCTGCAGCGCGCCAAGCTCGGGCCGGACTTCATACTGCTCTCGGGCGAGGACATGACGGCTCTGGGCTTTAACGCCCATGGCGGCCACGGCTGCATTTCGGTGACCTCGAACGTCGCGCCGAGACTGTCGTCGCAGTTCCAGAACGCCTGCCAGCAGGGCAACTATGTCGAGGCCCTGGCGCTGCACGACAAGCTCGTGCCGCTGCACAAGGCTCTCTTCCTCGAGAACAATCCTGCCGGCGTGAAATACGCGGCCAGCAAGCTCAACCTCTGTCGCAACGAGTTCCGTCTGCCGGTCGTGCCGGTGACCAAGGCGAGCGAAGACGCCATCGACGCCGCGCTCACCTTCGCGGGCCTGCGCAACTAGCGACCCATGGCCACCAAACCGAACAAGCCGCAGATGATCGTCACCGGGCCCGTCGCCGAGAACCGGCGGGCCCGCTACGACTACGAGATCATCGACACCCTCGAGGCCGGCATCATGCTGACCGGCACCGAGGTCAAGTCGCTGCGCACCGGCAAGGCCCAGATCACCGAAAGCTACGCCTCGCCTGAGCGCGGTGAGCTTTGGCTGATCAATTCGCATATCCCCGAATACCTGCAGGCGAACCGCTTCAATCACGAGGAAAAGCGCCCGCGCAAACTCCTCGTCTCGAAAAAGCAGCTCGCCAAGCTCAGCCAGGACGTCGAGCGCGCCGGCAACACCATCGTACCGCTAAAGCTCTATTTCAACGAGCACGGCAAGGCCAAGCTGCTGATCGGCGTTGGCAAGGGCAAGAAGAGCTTCGACAAACGCGCCACCGAACGCGACCGCGATTGGAACCGCGACAAGGCCCGCCTCCTCAAGCACGGCTGAGCATGAGAACCGACCGCCTCGGAGATGAAATCGGGGCGGACGGCCGCATGCAGCACAACGTGCCGATGCACATCGTGCATCGCGTCACCTTCGTCGCCGGCGGTGCCTTTTGCATCATTGCCGCGACGCTGTCGCTCTGGCGTGGCGTCTGGCCGCTCAACATCACCAGCCCGTTCTTCGCCATGTTGATCGTCGGCGCCTGCGCCGTGGGCGGTCCGGTGTTCTTCGCCGGATTGACGGGGCCGTCGATGCACTGGGTCATCGAGCCGGGCAGGGTCGTCATCACGCTGGTGAACCCCTTCCGCCGCCGCGAGGTCACCATCCACCGTGACCAGCTCGTCGCCACCGATATCCGCGAAATCGACTCCGACAGTGGTCCGAACAGCTTTGCCGTCGTGCTCAAGGCGTCGGATGGCGCGACCTACCAGAGCCGCGACTTCGGTACGCGGGCCGTCGCCGAAGGCTTCCGCGACCGCATCCTCGAGCGCCTCGGTTGATCAGTCCGCCAGCGCCGCCTGCGCTGCGCGTCCCACCACATCCTCGAACATGGCTTCGGTCAGCACGCCCGTATTCGTATTGTAGCGCGAGCAGTGATAGCTGTCGAAAAGCGTCGCGCCGGAGCTCAGCGTATGCGTCGCGCCGTGCCCGAACGGGAAACTGGCACGCCTCTCCCCCAGCGTCGTCAGCAGCGAGTCATGCGCGATGCGACCGAGGACGAGGAAGATTTCCGGCCGGTGCACTTCGATCGTATTGACCAGAAACTGCCGGCAGGTCTTGATCTCGGGCCCGGTCGGCTTGTTCTGCGGCGGCACGCAGCGCACGGCATTGGCGATCAGCACGCGGTTGAGCCGCAGCGTATCCTCCGGCGTCTCCTCATACTCGCCGGTGGCGAGGCCGAATTTCTTGAGCGTCGCGTAGAGCAGGTCACCCGCATAGTCGCCGGTGAACGGTCGCCCGGTGCGGTTGGCGCCGCGTAAGCCAGGCGCCAGCCCGACGATGATCAGCCGCGGGCTGGCATCGCCCCAGTTCGGCACCGGGGCGTTGAACCAGTCGGGAAACTGCCGCCGGTTATCGGCGCGAAATTGCGCGAGCCGCGGACAGAGCGGGCAGTCATGCGGCGGATTGGTCGGCAGCAAGTGTTGGCCTGGGGCAGGGGACTCAGTTGCCCGCAGGTTCCGTGACCGGCGGCGTCCGGTCAACAGGCGGCGTGCGGTCCGGCGGGGGCACGCGCCCGACGGTCTTGGCCAGTTCCGCGACATCGAGGAAGAAGTCGGCCTGGCGTCGCAGGTCGTCCGCGATCATCGGCGTCGGCGTGGTCAGGGTCGAGACTACGGTCACCCGCTTGCCCTTGCGCTGCACTGCCGCCACCAGCGCGGTAAAATCGCCGTCGCCCGAAAACAGCACCAGATGGTCGTAGAACTGGGACATTTCGAGCGCATCCACGGTGAGCTCGATATCCATGTTCCCCTTGATCTTCCGGCGTCCGGCGGAGTCGGTGAACTCCTTGGCCGGCTTGGTGACCACGGTGAACCCGTTATAGTCCAGCCAGTCGATCAGCGGCCGGATCGAGGAATACTCCTGATCCTCGACCAGTGCGGTGTAGTAATAGGCGCGCAGCAGGTAGGCCTTGCTCTGGAATTCTGCGAGCAACCGGCGATAGTCGATATCGATCCCGATGGCCTTGGACGTCGCGTAGAGATTGGCGCCATCGATGAACAGGACAACCTTCTCGCGCGGATCGATTGACATACAGTCTTCTCCTGGACCGGGTCGGCCGGCCTCTCAGGCTGCCCGGTACTTCAACTCAGACCTGGGGGGTAAGGGGCCAGATGCTCCGCTTTGACGATGGTTTTGAGGCTGCGTCCCAGACTCACATCAGCGCTAGAACATGGCCGTTTGCAACAACAAAAAGTGTTCCGACTATGGCCGGGAAAGTCACCTTTTGAGCTAACCCACGGCAGTATCGCGGAAATTGTTCATGCCAACGTTGTCTTGCCCGCTGTTCAAATCCTTGCTCCCACTGGACCACTCGTGTATGGAGACCCTTCATTCCCGCAATTTGTGGAGACGTTCGTGGCCCGCGTCACCGTTGAAGACTGCATTGAAAAGATCGAAAACCGCTTCGATCTCGTCCTGATGGCGGCTCACCGCGCACGGATGATTTCGGCCGGTTCGCAGATCACCATCTCCCGCGACAACGACAAGAACCCCGTCGTGGCGCTGCGTGAGATCGGCGATGGCGCGATCTCGCCGGAAGACCTCCGTGAGGACCTGATCCACTCGCTCCAGAAATATGTCGAAGTCGACGAGCCCGAAAAGCACGCCGCTCCGCTCCTCGACGCCAATGCCGACGAGGACAGCGACACCTTCGACACCATGAGCGAAGACGAACTGCTGCGCGGCATCGAGAGCCTGGCTCCGCCGGAGCGCCGCGACGACTAACTTCGAGCCGGCCCGTTTGGGCAAAATCGCTCCGGTGGAGCGGTTTTAGGGGAGAAGGCCATGAGACCTATGATCGAATGGCGCCATGGCATGATTGCCCCCCAGCACAAATGACATATATTCCAAGGGCGCCGGGCTCAGTCCGGCGCCTTTTTTGTTGATACGGGCGCGGCAAGCGCCTGGCCGCAGGGAGCGCGGCACCCCAAATGATGCGTCAGTACGAGCTCGTCGAGCGGGTCCAGGCCTACAACCCGCACACCGACGAGGCGCTGCTCAACAAGGCTTATGTCTATGCCATGCAAAAGCATGGCAGCCAGAAACGTGCCTCCGGCGATCCGTACTTCAACCATCCGCTCGAAGTCGCCGCCATCCTCACCGAACTCAAGCTCGACGACGCCTCGATCGCCGTGGCGCTGCTGCACGACACCATCGAGGATACCGACGCCACCCGCGCCGAGATCGACCAGATCTTCGGCCCCGAGATCGGCGCCATCGTCGATGGCCTGACCAAGATCGAGCGCCTGCAGCTCGTCACCCGCGAGGAAGCCCAGGCCGAAAACCTCAGGAAGCTCCTGCTCGCCATCTCGGCCGACGTCCGGGTCCTGCTGGTCAAGCTCGCCGACCGCCTGCACAACATGCGCACGCTCGAATTCATGGCGCCCGACAAGCAGAAGCGGATCGCCAACGAGACCATGGAAATCTATGCACCGCTCGCCGGCCGCATGGGCATGCAGGACATGCGCTCCGAACTCGAGGCGCTCTCGTTCAAGATCCTGCAGCCCGAGCCCTATCGCGCCATCACCGAGCGCCTGGGCGAGATGCAGTCCGAATTCGCCGAGACCATCTCGACCATCAAGAAGGAACTGTCCGAGCGGCTGGAGGCCGAAGGCATCAAGGGCGCCCGGGTTTCTGCGCGGGTGAAGTCGCCCTGGTCCATCTTCACCAAGATCGACCGCAAGGCCATCGCGCTCGAACAGCTCTCCGACATGATCGGCTTCCGCATCATCGTGCCGACCGTCGCCGACTGCTACCGCGCGCTGGGCATCGTTCATACCAACTGGAAGGTCGTCCCGGGCCGCTTCAAGGACTACATCTCTGTCCCCAAGCACAACGATTACCGCTCCATCCACACCACCATCGTCGGGGTAGGGCGGCAGCGCGCCGAGCTGCAGATCCGCACCGAGGAGATGCACCGCATCGCCGAATACGGCATCGCCGCCCACGCCCTCTACAAGGAGGGCGCCACCGAGCACCTGCAAAAGCTCGAAGGCGAGAGCAAGGCCTTCGCCTCGCTGCGCTCGACCATCGAGCACCTCACCAAGGGCGGTTCGGGCGAGGAATTCCTCGAATACACCAAGCTCGAACTGTTCCAGGACCAGGTGTTCTGCTTCACCCCGCGCGGGCGCCTGATCGCCCTGCCGCGCGGCGCCACGCCCATCGACTTCGCCTATGCGCTCCATACCGACATCGGCGACACCTGCGTCGGCGCCAAGATCAACGGCGCCATCATGCCGCTGGTGACCCAGCTCCGCTCCGGCGACGAGGTCGAGATCATCCGCGACCACAACCACCTGCCGCCCAGCAACTGGGAAAACATCGCCGCCACCGGCAAGGCCCGCTCCGCCATCCGCCGTGCCGTGCGCCAGGCCGCGCAGCAGCGCGCTTTTGCGCTGGGCGAGCACGTGCTCGGCGTGGTGCTCGAGCGCGAGGCGGTCTCCATCGACGAGTCCGAGGCCAAGGCGCTGGCCGAGCGCATGGGCTTCACCACCAAGCGCGAGCTGCTGGTCGCCGTCGGCGAGGGCAAGATCGCGTCGGACGCCGTCGCCAACGAACTGGCCGAGGTAAAGGGCCTGCGCAAGCGCCGCTCCAAGAAGATCGACCTCCCAGTGCCCGACAAGGCCGAAGGTTGGTTCGCGCTTCGGGCCTCCGACTTCTTCCGCTTCCGCGTGCCGGGAGGCCAGCGCTCGGGTCCCAACGCCCGTGCCGCGCTCGAACAGCTCGATTTCAACACCCGCGCCGAAGTCTCGCCCGAAGGCGTCGTTCCCGGTGATCGCCTCGTCGGCATCATGCGCCCCGGCGCGCCCATCCAGGTCTATCCGATCCACTCGGATGCACTTGTGGAGCTGCACGATTCCGACGTCGCCTGGATCGACGTGCGCTGGGATATGGCCGGCCGCGAGCACCCCAACCACAAGGCGGTGATCTCGGTCCTGGCCGTCAATCGCCCCGGTTCGCTGGCTCAGCTGTCGTCGGCAATTGCCGCCTGCGAGGCCAACATCCATAATATGACCATGCGCATGGGCTCGCCGGACTTCCACAAGTTCATCATCGAGATCGAGGTGCGCGACCTCGCGCAACTCACCGATGTGCTAAGCCAGCTCAAGCTGACGCCGGGCCTGTCGTCGGTGCAGCGGGCGACGGTGGCCGAAGCCAGCGCCCTCAACGAACTCGAATGGGCCGAGCAGCCCAGGCAAAAGGAGCCGGCGTGAATACCGAAGACGTGCTGAACCTCTTCCGCGAAAGCGGAGCGCTGCTGCAGGGCCACTTCATCCTGAGCTCCGGCCTGCGCTCGCCGATCTTCCTGCAGAAGGCGCGCGTCTTCATGCATCCCGACAAGGCCGAAAAGCTCTGCAAGGCGCTGGCCGAAAAGATCCGCGCCGAAGGCTATGGCGGCGTCAGCCAGATCGTCTCGCCCGCCGTCGGCGGCATCATTCCCGGCTACGAGACGGCCCGCCATCTCGGCGTCCCGGCCATCTACACCGAGCGCGTCAACGGCGTCTTCGAACTGCGCCGCGGCTTCGAGATCGCCCAGGGCGAAAAGGTCATCATCGTCGAGGACATCGTCTCGACCGGTGTGTCCATCCGCGAATGCATCGAGGCCATCCGCAAGGTCGGCGCCGATGTCGTCGCCGCCGCCTGCCTCATCGACCGCTCCGCCGGCGAAGCCGAGATCGGCGTGCCGCTGATCTCGCTCGTCCAGTACAAGGTCCCCGCCTATCCCGCCGACCAGCTCCCCCCCGAACTGGCCGCCATTCCGGCAGTCAAACCCGGCAGCCGGGGTCTGCAGTGATCATCGGCCTGGGCAACGACCTCTGCGAGATCGCGCGCGTGGAAAAGACCCTCGCGCGTTACGGCGAGCGCTTCACCCACCGCTGCTTCACCGAGATCGAGCGCCAGAAGTCCGATCGCCGGGCGCAGCGCGCAGCCAGCTACGCCAAGCGCTTCGCCGCCAAGGAGGCCTGCGCCAAGGCGCTGGGCACCGGCATGAGCTGGGGCGTCTACTGGCGCGACCTGGGCGTCGTCAATTTGCCATCAGGCAAGCCCACGATGAAACTCACCAATGGTGCTGCAAGAGTTCTTGAACGGCTTGTGCCGGCTGGCATGAAGCCTCATATCCACCTCACCATCACCGACGATGGCGGCATGGCTCAGGCCTTTGTCATCATCGAAGCGCTTCCGGTTGACCAACCGACGGCGCTCCCGTAACCAAAGTCGACCCGAGGGGTCTGGGACCAGATGAGCCAAGCAGCCACCAAGGTGGAAAAGAAGAAAACCGCCCGCAGCGAGTTCGTCGATACGATCGTGGTGATCGTCGAGGCGCTGATCATTGCGGTTCTGTTCCGCACCTTCCTCTACCAGCCGTTCTCGATCCCGACCGGTTCGATGCAGTCGACGCTGATGATCGGCGATTACTTCGTGGCCAGCAAGTTCAGCTACGGCTACGGCAAATACTCCTTCGTCGTGCCGCTGCCCTTCAACGGCCGCCTCTTCGGCTCCGCCCCCAAGCAGGGGGATGTCGTCGTGTTCCACAACGAGGTGACCAACGAGGACTACATCAAGCGCGTCATCGGCCTGCCCGGCGACAAGGTGCAGATGAAGCAGGGCCGCCTCTACATCAACGGCACCATGGTCGAGCGCGAGCTCGTCGGCGACGCCGTCGACCGCGACAGCAAGTACCGCGACGTGCCGGTCAAGGTGTACCGCGAGACGCTGCCCTCCGGCGTCACCCACACCATCCAGGAAATCTCGGACGACCAGCAGCTCGACAACACGGCTGAATATGTCGTGCCCGAGGGCCATTATTTCATGATGGGCGACAACCGCGACCGCTCGCAGGATTCGCGCGTCCTCAGCGCCGTGGGCTACGTCCCCGCCGACAATCTCATCGGCAAGGCCGAGGCCCGCTTCTTCTCGGTCAAGGACAACCGCGCGCCGTGGGCGCTCTGGGAGTGGCCCGAGACGCTGCGCCTGGATCGCATGTTCCAGTCCGTTTACGATTGATGGCAAAAGGTCGGGGTCACGAAAAGCTGGAGGCCCGGCTGGGCTACCGCTTCGCGGACCCGGACCTGCTCGATCGTGCGCTGACGCATTCGAGCTTCGTCTCCCCCGGCAAGCGGGTGGAGCGGAGCTACCAGCGCCTCGAGTTCCTGGGCGACCGCGTGCTCGGCCTCGTGGTCGCCGACATGCTCTACCGCCGCCTGCCCAAGGCCAATGAGGGCGAGCTCTCCCGCTCGCTCAACAGCCTCGTGCGCAAGGAAACCTGCGCCGCCATCGCCCGCGAGCTCGACCTGGGCTCCGAGATGAACCTCGGCGAGAGCGAAGCCCGCACCGGCGGTGCGCAGAAGGAAGCCATCCTCGGCGACATCGCCGAAGCCGTCATCGGCGCCGTCTACTGCGATGGCGGACTGGGCCAGGCCTACGAGATCGTCGAGCGCCTGTTCAGCCCGCACATCCTCCACGCCGGCAATGTCCGCACCGACCCCAAGACCACGTTGCAGGAATGGGCGCAGGGCAAGGGTCACGAACCGCCGCTCTATGTCGAGGTCGAACGCACCGGCCCCGACCATGCGCCCGAATTCACCATCTCCGTGCAGCTGGGCGGCTACGAGCCGCTCTCCGCCACCGGACCGAGCAAGAAGCTCGCCGAACACAAGGCCGCCGAACGCTTCCTCATCCGTGAGAAAGTCTGGCGGGAGACGCTTTGACAGAAGAAATCCCCGAACCGCCGATCCGCGATCCCCACGTCTCCGACAATCCGCTGAGCCGCTGCGGCTTCATCGCGTTGGTCGGCGCACCGAACGCCGGCAAGTCGACGCTGCTCAACTCGCTGGTCGGGTCGAAAGTCTCGATCGTCACCCATAAGGCGCAGACCACCCGAGCTCAGATCCGCGGCGTCGTCACCAACGGTGACAGCCAGGTGATCTTCGTGGATACCCCCGGCATCTTCGCCCCCAAGCGCCGCCTCGACCGCGCCATGGTCGAAGCCGCCTGGTCCGGTGCCGGCGACGCCGACCTCGTCGCTCTTATCATCGACGCCGAAAGGGGGATAACGGCCGAAGTTGACTCACTGCTTGAAGGACTCAAGGAGGTCCGTAACCCCCTGGTCCTCGTCCTCAACAAGATCGATCTTCTCAAGCGCGAGAAGCTCCTCGCGCTGTCCGAGACCCTCAATGCCCGCCTGCAATTCGAAAAGACCTTCATGATCTCGGCCATGAAAGGCGACGGCGTCCGCGACATGCTGGCCTGGGCCGAACAGCGCGTGCCGCTGGGTCCGTGGCATTTCCCCGAAGATCATCTCACCGATCTGACGCTGGCCATCACCGCCGCCGAAGTGACGCGCGAAAAGCTCTTCCTGCGCATCCACGACGAGATCCCTTACAACACCACCGTCGAAACCGAAAAGTTCACCGTCCAGAAGGACGGCTCCTACCGCATCGACCAGGTGATCTACCTCGCCCGCGAAGCCCACAAGAAGATCGTGCTCGGCGCCGGCGGCCAGACCATCAAATCCATCGGCGCCGATTCCCGCGCCGAACTGATCGAACTCTTCGAAACCCCGGTCCACCTCTTCCTCTTCGTCAAAGTCCGCGAAAAATGGGGCGACGACCCGGAACGCTACCGCGAAATGGGCCTGGACTGGACGAAGTAGGGGCCACTTGATCCTCCCCCGTTCACGGGGGAGGGGACCACCCGCAGGGTGGTGGAGGGGGCGCTCCCGCTGAAAGCACACCATGGAATGGTCAGGTGAAGGTCTCATCATCGGCGTCCGGCGCCACGGCGAGACCAGCGTCATTGCCGAGGTCATGGTCGAGGGCAGGGGGCGGCATCATGGCCTCATCCGTGGCGGCCGCTCGACCAAGCTCGCGGCGACGCTGCAGCCCGGCAATTCCGTCCAGCTCACCTGGCGCGCCCGCCTCGAAGAGCATCTGGGCACCTTCACCCTCGAACTTACCGACGCCCGCGCCGCCGGCCTCATCATCGACCGCACCCGGCTCTATGCCTGCCAGCTGCTCTGCGACCACCTGCGTCTCCTGCCCGAGCGCGACCCGCACGATCGCCTGCTCGGCCTCACCATCTACGTCCTCGATGGTGGCCTGAGCGGCCTCGATCTCGGCGTTGCGCTCGCCCGCTTCGAACTGATCCTCCTGGACGAACTCGGTTTCGGCCTCGATCTTTCGAGTTGCGCCGTCACCGGCACCACGCAGGGCCTGAGCCACGTCTCCCCCAAATCCGGCCGTGCCGTCTCGCTGCAAGCCGCCGGCCCCTACATGGACCGCCTCTTCGTCCTCCCCGCCTTCCTCCTCCGCGACGCTCCGGCCACCCCCGACGACATCGCCGCCGCCTTCGCCCTCACCGGCTACTTCCTCGACCGCCACATCTGGTCCGCCCGCCCGGTCGACCCGCCCGCCACACGGTCGGCGCTGGTGGAGATTCTGGCTGGGACGTAACCGGGCTCTCAGTCGGGTCTCCCTCCCCCTTGCGAGGAGGGGACAGGGGTGGGGGTGGATGGGCCAGAGACGTTGGGTGGGGCATGTGGTCTCGGGCACATTACCCGGCTC
>DASWWF010000124.1:0-2329 GCA_036401035.1 Devosia sp. | reverse complement strand
ACGCCGATCTGCTTGCCCTCGGCTTCGAGGATGGGGCCCTGCTCGATGTGATATTCGAGATAGGCGTGCATCTTGCGCGCGCCGACCGGCTCGTCGCCGACCCAGCCGATGCGCTTGAGCTCATCGCCGAAGGTCTTGCCCTCCTGGTCCTTGCGGCCATAGGCATAGTCCAGGGAATGGACGCCAGCGAAGACGCCCGAGGCCAGCATGGCCGGGGCGAAGCGCGCGCCTTCCTCGTTGGTCCAGTTGGTGACGACGATCGGGTGTTTGGTCCTGATGCCGAGGTCGTTCATCGAGCGCACCACTTCGAGCCCGGCCAGCACGCCGAGCACGCCGTCATAGCGGCCGCCGGTGGGCTGGGTGTCGAGATGGCTGCCGACATAGACCGGCAGCGCATCGGGGTCGGTGCCCGGACGGGTGGCGAACATCGTCCCCATCTGGTCGACGCCCATCGACATGCCGGCGGCCTCGCACCATTTCTGGAACAGCGCGCGGCCCTTGGCGTCGTCATCGGTCAGCGTCTGCCGGTTGGAGCCGCCAGCAATGCCGGGGCCGATCTCGGCCAGTTCGTGAATGGAGCCCCAAAGGCGATCAGGATTGATCCGAAGATTTTCGCCGGGAGCTGCCATGGGGTTACTCTTTGTTCAGTCGAGGAAGGTCAGCGGTGAGCCGGTAGCTCCGCTGCCGCGATGTGGCGGCGGGGCCGGTAGCATCCACCCTGGCCCTCTCCCCAGAGGGGCGAGGGGACGATGGAGCCGATGCTTCTGTGGAGCTCTCGACCATCGCTATTTCATGCTCGGGAAGGTGAATTCGGCGCCTTCCTTGATGCCGGCGGGCCAGCGGGTGGTGACGGTCTTGAGGCGAGTGTAGAAGTGCACGCCTTCGGGGCCGTAGATGGAGTGGTCGCCGAACAGCGAGCGCTTCCAGCCGCCGAACGAGTGGTAGGCGACCGGCACCGGGATCGGCACGTTGATGCCCACCATGCCGACTTCGATCTTGTCAGCGAATTCGCGGGCGGCGTCGCCGTCGCGGGTGAAGATGGCGGTGCCGTTGGCATATTCGTGGCCGTGGATCAGGTCGACGGCGTCCTGGTAGGAGCCGGCGCGGACCACCGAGAGCACCGGCCCGAAGATTTCCTCGCGGTAGATCTTCATGTCGGGCTTCACATGGTCGAACAGCGTGCCGCCGACGAAGAAGCCGCCTTCGTAACCCTGCAGCGAGAAGCCGCGGCCATCGACGACGAGCTCGGCGCCGGCTTCGACGCCGGCATCGATATAGCCGACGATCTTGTCGCGCTGGGCTTTCGAGACGATCGGGCCCATCTGGGCGTCCTTGTCGGTGGCCGGACCGATCTTGAGGGCTTCGACGCGGGGTTTCAGGATTTCGACCAGCCGGTCGGCGGTCTTTTCGCCCACCGGGACGGCGACCGAGATGGCCATGCAGCGCTCGCCGGCCGAGCCATAGCCGGCGCCCATCAGGGCGTCCGCAGCCTGGTTCATGTCGGCATCGGGCATGATGATCATGTGGTTCTTGGCGCCGCCGAGCGCCTGCACGCGCTTACCGGCCTGGGTGCCCCGGCGGTAGACATATTCGGCGATCGGGGTCGAGCCGACGAAGCTCACGGCCTTGACGTCGGGATGGTCGAGCAGGGTGTCGACCGCTTCCTTGTCGCCATGGACGACGTTGAGCACGCCCTCGGGCAGGCCCGCATCCATCAGCAGCTGCCAGGCGAACATCGGCGCGGACGGATCACGCTCGGAGGGCTTGAGGATGAAGGTGTTCCCGCAGGCGATGGCGTTGGGATACATCCACATCGGCACCATGGCGGGGAAGTTGAACGGCGTGATGCCGGCGACCACGCCCAGCGGCTGCCGATCGGAATAGGTGTCGATGTTCGGGCCGACATTGCGGCTGAACTCGCCCTTCAAAAGCTGCGGGATGCCGCAGGCGAAATCGACGCAGTCGATGCCACGGGCCAGCTCGCCCAACGCGTCGTCATGCACCTTGCCGTGTTCGAGGCTGATCAGCCGGGCCAGTTCGTCGGCGTTCTTTTCGAGCAGTTCCTTGAACTTGAAGAGCACGCGGGCGCGCTTCATCGGCGTGGTGCTGGCCCAGGCCGGCAGCGCCTTCTTGGCCGCCGCGACGGCAGCGTTGATCTCGTCGACGGTCGAGAGCGGCAGCGTGGCGATGGCTTCGCCGGTGGCCGGATTGAAGACGGGCTGGGTGCGGGTGCTGGTCGAGGTGACGAGCTTGCCGCCAATGGCGTTCTGGATCGTGGTCATCTTGGGATCTCCGCTAGGTTGCCCGGCTTAGAACATACATTCCATTT
>DASWWF010000123.1:0-5463 GCA_036401035.1 Devosia sp. | reverse complement strand
GTAGAGCCGATAGATCGAGCTGGTGTCCGACATCGCTCCGCCGGCATCCGAGTAGGCTTCGTAGCGCGCGGTGGCGGCGTCGACCAAGGGCAGGCTGAGACCGAAACGTTCGGCTTCGGCCTGGACGTTGTGGAGGTCTTTGAGGACCTGCCGCGTCAGGCTGAGGGGTGGGTCGAAGGCGCGTTTGAGCATGCGCGGGTAGGCGAAGTGCAGCATAGTGGAGTCGGCGTGGCCGCCGTGGAGGCAGTCGGGGACTTTCCTGGTCTCGATGCCGGACTCTTCGGCGAGGCGCAGCACCTCGGCCATCAGCACATAACTGACGCCGGAGATGGCCTGGTTGATGACCTTGGTGGCCTGACCGGCGCCGACCGGGCCCATAAGGGTGATGTTCCTGGCGTAGGCCTTGAAGATGGGGCGGACGGACTTGAAGACGGCCGCATCGCCACCGGCCATGATGGTGAGTTTGGCTTGCCGCGCGAAGCTCGGGCCGCCCGAGATCGGGGCATCGACCCAATCGATATCGCGCTCGGCCTTGAGCCGCGCGGCGAGAGCCCGGGTGGGTTCGGGATTGGCGGTGGAGTGATCGACCAGCACCTTGGCGCCCTGCCCCGCCGAGGCGATGCCGCTGGGGCCGAAAACCACCGATTCCACGGCCGGCGTATCGAGCACGCAGAGCAGCACGACATCAGAGGATTTGGCCACTTCGGCGGGGGACGATTTCGGAATCGCGCCCTTTTCGGCCAGCAGATCGGCGGGGCCGGGTTCGAGGTTCCACACGGCCAGCTCATAGCCTTGGGCGAGGAGCATTTCGGCCATGGCGCTGCCCATCAGGCCGAGGCCGATGAAGCCGAGACGGGGTTTGGTTTTTGCCATTGCACGAGCCTCCACACCGATACGCATGTGACGAGCTAAGAAGGAGGACGAGCCAATGGTCAAGGTGCTCGCGATGACATTGGGCGATCGCTACGGCGTCGGTCCCGAGCTGGTGGCGCGACTGCCCGAGCGCATGCAGATCCCCGATGGATTATGCGTGGTGGTGGTGGGCGACCGCCGTGTCTACGAGCAGGGCCGCGCGGCCGTGAGCGCGACTGCCGACTATCCCGTGGTGCAGTCGTTCGGCGAGGCCAAGGCGCCCTGGAGCTTTATGGACCGACCGTTCGATTCAGACGTTCTGCCGCTCGGCCGGGTATCGTCGGAAGCGGGGCGCGAGGTGCTCAACACACTCGACGTGCTGATCCGCGGCGCGAAGGCCGGCGAGATCGGCGGCATCATCTATGCGCCGCTCAACAAGCAGGCGATGCGCGAGGCCGGCCACGCGGCCGGCGACGAGCTAGACTATTTCCGCCACCACCTGCCGGCGCAGGCGACGGGCGAGATCAACATTCTGGGCGACGTGTGGACATCGCGCGTCACCTCGCATGTGCCGCTGCGCGAGGTGGGCGACCTGATCACGCCGAAAAACGTGATGCGCGGCATCACGCTATTGGCCGATGCGCTGCGGCAATCGGGGCGACAGCCGAAACTCGCCATGGCGGCGCTGAACCCGCATGCCGGCGAAGGCGGGGCGTTCGGGCGCGAGGAAATCGACGTGCTGGCGCCGACGATTGCGGAGGCCAAGGCGGCCGGGATCGACATTGCCGGGCCGTTCCCCTCGGACACGGTGTTTCCGCGCGCGGTGAACGGGGCCTTCAACGGCGTGGTGACGATGTTCCACGACCAGGGGCAGATCGCGCTCAAGATGGTGGGGCTGGGCCAGGGCATCACCCTGCTCGGCGGCTTTCCGGTGCCGATCGCCACGCCCGGGCATGGCACGGCTTACGACATTGCCGGGACCGGCAAGGCGAAGCCGGACGGGCTGGTGGCGGCCACGCGATTGGTGGCGAGCATGATGGGGTTTTGAGGAGTTGCACGGGGCGCGACGCCCTCGTGGTTCGACAGGCTCACCATGAGGGCTGTTGAGATTTGGTGAGGGCCTCATCCGGAGGCCGCAGTCGGGTCTCCCTCCCCCTTGCGGGGAGGGGACAGGGGTATGGGTGCCCGTGACGTTGGGGATGGTCCGGATGTACCGGACACAATCCCGGGCTCTCTTAACCCCCCACCCTGACCCTCCCCCGCAAGGGGGGAGGAGACACTCCGGCCGGTTACTGAAAACACACGCATACTGAGAGGGAGATGCTGACGTGACGCATGTTTGGGAGAAGGTCGAAGTGCCGCTGCGGGCGCAGGGGACCTACGAGAATGCCTATGTCGAGGTGGACGTCTGGGTCGATCTCGAGGGGCCGGGATTTTCGAAGCGCGTCTATGGCTTCTGGGATGGCGAGCAGGACTTCGTGGTGCGCGTGCTGGCGACGCGGGCCGGGACGTGGAAATGGACCTCGGGCAGTGCACCGCATGATGCCGGGCTGGCCGGCAAGAGCGGCACGTTCGAGGCGGTAGCCTGGAGCGAGGCGGAACTGGCGGAGAACCCGAACCGGCGCGGCATGATCGTCGCCAGCGGCGACGGGCGCGGGCTCGAATATGCCGACGGCACGCCGTATTTCCTCATCGGGGACACCTGGTGGAGCGTGCCGAGCTATCGCTTCCCGCTGGCGCTGCCGGACAATCCGCAGCCGCTGGGCCCTAATGCGACGCTCAACGACCTCACCCACCATCGGCTCAAGCAAGGCTACAATTGCGTCGGCATGATCGCGGCGCAGCCGGGCTGGGCCAATGACGGGCACCCGCCGGTCACCAAGATGGCCGACGGCACGTTCGTGCGCTCGGCGTGGCGGCAGCCAGGCACGCAATCGGGCAAGGACATGCACAACGAGGGCGGGCGGCCGTTCCTGTTCCCCGGCAAGGTGCCGGGCTTCGAGGAGGTGATGCCCGACCTCGACCGCATCAACCCCGAATACTTCAAGGTGGTGGACCAGAAGGTCGACTATCTCAACAGCGTGGGCATGGTGCCGTTCATCGAGTTCTCGCGGCGCGACAGCGGCCAAGTGTGGAAGAAGTACCACGACTTCAACGAGAGCTATTCGCGCTATGTGAACTATTGCATGGCGCGCTGGCACGCCAACGTGACGCTGCTCTCGCCCATCCATTTCGACTCGTGGGCAGAGACGATCCATGCGTCGGAGTATTCCGAGGCGATCGAGCTCGCCATTGCGCGGCACGGCAAACCGCCGTTCGGCACGCTGCTGACGGCCAATCCGCAGCCGTCTACGCTGGTCAATTTCGGCGCGGACTCGTGGGTGGATCTGCACCAGAGCGGCAATGTGCGCGAGCACTACACCTACTGGTATCTCACCGAGATTTTCCAGGCGGAGCCGAAAAAGCCGGCGATCAACGGCGAGCCCTATTATGCCGGCCTGCACCAGCTGGGCACGCCCTATCCGCTGCGCGTGCCGCCGGACAGCGAGGCCGACCAGTTCTATGTGCGGTCGGGGCTCTATGGGAGTTTTCTCAGCGGCGGGCTGGCCGGGTTCATCTATGGCGCCGAGGGGATCTGGAACGCCGAGGTGGAGCCCGAGGCGGTCTACCCGATGTGGAAATCGTTCGCGTGGCAATCGGGCGAGCAGATCCAGCATGTCAAGACCTTCGCCATGGTTCGCGGCATGAAGTATCGCGAGCTGGTGCCGGACGCTGAGCTGGTGATGCCGAACAAATCGGCGCCCGACTTTTCGTATTACGGCTGGGCGTATTGCGCGCGGGTGCCGGACAAGAGCCTGTTCCTGCTCTATTTCGAGAACGAGGCGCCGCTGGAGGCAAAGGTGCGCGGGCTGACCTATGGGGCGCAGTACCGGGCGACGTGGTTCGATCCACGGTCGGGCGAATGGGGTACGCCGAGCGAGCCGATGGATGTGCCGCGGAGCTGCGTGATGGCGCTGCCGGACCGGCCGGACGGACGCGACTGGGGCCTGATGCTGGAGCGGGTGTAGGCGTCAGCGCGAGCGGCTTCACCCTCATCCGGCCTTCGGCTACCTTCTCCCCCTTGGGGAGAAGGGGCTGGGGCTAGATCGTGCCACAGCGCCGGGTGAGGGGCCTATCACCGGCCACAAAAAAAGGGCGCCTTGCGGCGCCCTTACAGTCTTCACAGGCAGGAAACTTACCAGGGGCGCTCTTCGAGTTCGACGGTCTTGTCCATCGGCATGCCGAGCTTTTCGTAGAAGGCGCGGCGCTGGCGGCGGTCCTTGTCCTGGACCAGCCAGGCACGGCGGGCGACTTCCTCGCCCTCCTCCTGCGGGATGACGACGATGCCGTCGTCATCGGCGATGACGCCGTCGCCGGGGCGGACATAGACGCCGCCGCAGGTGATGGGCTTGTTGACCGAGGCGAGCTCGAGGCGGCCGGCCATGTGGCGCATGGACCGAACGGTACAGAACACCGGAGACTGCTGGCCGATGCATTCAGTGGAATCGCGGCAGGCGCCGTCGATGATGAAGCCGACCGAGCCCGCGATCTTGGCGTTGAGCACGTTGTTGGAGCCGAGCAGGCCGCAGCGGGACTGCTTGGTGTCGATGACATGGACTTCGTCGGGGGCGCCGAACTTGTGGCCGGCGGGCCAGAGCGCGTCGGGATGGGTGGTGCCATCGGGGTTGCGCTTGTACTGGCGGTCGTCGAATTCGTCATAGGTCATCCGCGGCATGGGCCGGTGGATGATGTTGAACTCGGCGGTGGTCGCAATGCCGGCGAAGAAGATGCCGGGGAAGAGCGGCCGCAGGCGCGGATCCATCTCGTAGGTATTGGTGTAACCGAGCGAGTCGAGCGCGTCGGTGACGTCCGATGTGCGCACCTTGCGCAGAATGGCCAGGGTATCCTTGCTGATCGCCACGGGGCGTTCCTCCTCAATTAGCAAAATGGCTGAAAGCGAAGGTCGCACAAGGGGTTCACCGTGCAAACTAGCGTTTGGCAAGCGGCGCTATAGGTGGGTGCTATAGGCTATTCGACGGGCGTGGCGTGCCACCAGTCGAGGCTGGCTTCGGCGCGCAGAAGTTCGGCGGCGAGGCGGCCGGTTTCGCGCGCTGCCTTGGTCTGCGGACGGTTGTCGGCGCGGGCCAGATAGACGGTGCGCTCGATGCTGGGGCCGACGATGCGGGCGGTCCGCAAGGGCGGGTCGAGATCGGATTCGTGGAGCGCCGCAAGCGACAGGATGGTCATGCCCTGGCCGCGCTGCACGAGGCGCTGGATCTGGAGGAAGGCGTCGATCTCGATAATGACGCGGGTGGAGACGCCGAAGCGCCTGAGGTGCTGGTCGAGCAGCAGGCGTAGGCCGTGGCGCTCGGTGGGGAGGATCAGCGGCACTTTGGCGATGGCCTCGATCGGCACATTGCCGTCGGCATCGAGTAGCGGGGCCAGCGCCTCGTCGGAGGCGGCGGCGAGGTAGAGGGTTTCGCTCAAGAGCGGCTCGGAGTGGATGCCGGCGATGGCGCTTTCGACGAAGATCAGGCCGAGGTCGAGTTCGCCGGTGCGCAGCCAGTCGAT